>JASUSX010000155.1 GCA_030445875.1 Clostridia bacterium | reverse complement strand
TCCAGGAAGGACCGAATGGCCCTCAGGATCCTGGCCCTGGTAATGAAGACCTGCCTTACTTCCGGGTTGACAATCAAGTCCAGGTAACGCTGCCGGTAACGCAGGTCTATATCCTTTAACCCGTGCCATTTCTCTGGCAGGGGACGTAAACTTTTACAGAGCAGGGTTAGTTGATGGACTTCTACCGAGATTTCCCCGCGATGGGTACGAAAGACTTTACCTTTAACGCCAATGATGTCACCTATATCCAGTTTGCGGAATAATTCGTAGGTTTCCGGTCCCACATTATCGATCCGGATATATAGCTGGATATGTCCTTCCTGGTCCTGCAGGTCGGCGAAGGAGGCTTTGCCGTGCCCCCTGATGGCCCGCAGGCGGCCCGCCAGGGTTACTTCCCGCCCCTCCATCTCGGCAAAGTGCTGGTGAATAACTGTGGTCGTGTGACTGCACTCAAAGCGGCACCCATAGGGTTCAATGCCTGCCTCCCGGATCTGGGTCATCTTTTCCAGGCGCACAGCCATCAAATCGTTTTCGACTTCCAATTGTTTGTCCCCCTGTTAGCCTCTGGTGATATCCAGGATCTGAAAGTGCAGGGTGCCAGCCGGGACCTGAATATTGATTATTTCCCCAATACGATGGCCTATGATGGCCTTGCCCACCGGTGATTCGTTGGAAATCCGGTTATCCGCGGGGTCAGCCTCCATAGAGCCCACAATCTCGTATTGCAGTTCCTCCCCGTCATCCATATCCTTCAGGGTAACCCTGGAGCCCAGGGAGACAACGTCATCTGGCACTTCACTGGCATCAATCACCCTGGCGTTACGTAGCTTCTTTTCCAAGGTAAGAATACGACCTTCAACGAAGGCCTGCTCGTTTTTGGCGTCTTCATACTCGGAGTTCTCGCTGATATCGCCAAACTCAATGGCTTGCTTTAAGCGTTCGGCTACTTCCCGCCTTTTGACGGTTTTCAGGTACTCCAGCTCTTCTTCCAGCTTTTTGAGACCGTTTACAGTCAACAGGGTCTCTTTTTCTGCCATCCTCTGTTTCGCTCCCCTTTAATAGCACATTCTTGCCGGGATAGATGCTATCTCAATATATGTGCTTTCGCGATCCTTTATGCGCCCTCCCCACGGGTCCAACTACCATAACAAGCACCGTAGGTTGACCTCCAGTGCTTGTTCTGGTAAACTCCGGGTTTATTTACTGGTATTATAGGCCTGGCCGGGAAGTATGTCAATACTTTCCCTCCACTTAACCCAGGGCCGCTCTTAAGCGAGCCTGCTCCCGGATGGCTGCCACCCTGGCTTCGGGCACGGGCAACTCAAAACTGCGGAAGCCGGCCACCCGAAAACCGTGTTTGGCTGCCAGCCGGTTAATAGTATCAATCTGTTCCACTGTTAACTCGCGCCCCAGGGTGAAGTTTTCGATTTTGCCCTCCAGGGCCAGGATCATGGTTTCCGCCATGCAGGCATAGGCCAGCCCGGACGGGTAACCAAAATTCAAGTTAAAGTTGGCCTCGCCAGGGACCTCTACCACCCCGCCGTCGATGACCAGGACATCATCCCGCACCTCGGCTACCCGCCGGGAGACGTCCCGCGGCCGGGCCACATCGCAGACTACAGCACCTGGTTTCAGGTCTTCAGGCTCAATAATCGTATCCACTGCCGAGGTAACGGTAACAATGACATCGGCGCGGCGGAGGGTTTCCCGGGAATGGCTGGTGATCCTGGCCTGCAATCCGGTGGCGTCCTTGATCTCCCCCGCCAGGCGTTGGAGTTTGGTTTCATTACGGGCAATAAGGGTCAGGTACCGGCAGCGGCGGGCGAGGATCTTAGCGCACACAGCGCCAATGGAACCCGTAGCTCCGACAATAGCTACCTCGGCCCGTTTGAGGTCAATATCCATCATGGCCGCCGCTTTTTCCGTGGCTTCGATGGCTGTAGCCACGGTATAGCTGTTCCCTGTGGTTACCGCGATGTTCAAGTTGCGGGCGACAGTGATCCCGGCATCGCCGACCACAGACGTCATGGCTCCCAGGCCCAGGATCTCTGCCCCCAACTTTTCCGCCAAGCGGCCGGTTTGAATGATCCGCTTGATAACAAATTCCTCCGGCAGACTCAACATCTGGCGCGTTGTCAGGGGGCAGGCCACAAACCACCCCTCTGTTGCAGCGTGGGGTGAACGCACGCCGGTGATATGGGAAGCCTTGAGGGGAGGTAAGTACCGCGTGACCCGCTCTACAAGGCCCGGGGGTAGAAAACGGGAGACAGGGAATTTCCGGGTCAAATCGCTGGTACCCAGGGGATGGATCATAAAGGCGAACCTGTGCAAAGTATATCCTCCTCCGATAATGAGACCTGGGAAGTGGGAGACGAGAAATAGGAAACCTCAGGATGTAACAAGGGGGGTAACAGGTGCCAGCCCTGGATCTAATTCAAGCGCACCACGCGGGGCTTAAAAGCGAGCCGGTCTAACAACCGGTTGTAATCCGCCGGCGTAACCTCTGCCGGTTTTTTGCCGCTCAGGGTCAGCAGGACCCCCTCCATAACGTTGGTGCCAAAGGAACGGCCGTTGAACTCCGGCGTCGTTGTAATCAGGGTCTTAATACCACGCCGGCGCAGTTCTTCAATATCGGCGCTGGTGACGGTGTTAGTAATTATCACCCGGCCTGGTAACTGAGGCGGCAGGTGACGGCGAATAAATAAAAAATCGCCGGCAATAATCTCCGCCCATTCATAATAACGCTGGTAACGGTTATCGTCCTTCTCCTGTTCTTTGCCTGTAGGATACAGGAGCTTAAAGGGTAACAGCCGTACCACGGGGGCTACCAGGTAGGCCACCCGCTGGAAGCGGGGCAAGGATCTGATGGGCAGGGGGAGGCCCAGCCCAAAAATCAGGTCGCCGCAAACCAGGTCGGCCCCGGCGGTTTCCAGGGCCTCAGCCATGCCGAAGCGATCAACAGCACTAACCACCAGCACCTTCCTCCCCCGGAAATCCAGAATGCCTTCCCGCTCCAGGTAGGCTATCACGCGCCGCTCCAGGGTATCCTTCAAGCCGCCCCCGTCAACCATGGGGGTTTGCCGGGCCGCCCGCACTACCCTGGCTGCATCCCGCAGTAAATAACGCCTGGCGCCCACCCGGATATAAAGGTCCATGCCGCCCAGGCCGAAGGCATCCACCTGGCCGTCCAGTTCCCGGATCAAGGCAATCATCCGCTCCATATCACCATCAGTACCAATACGCTCGATGCGAAACTTCTCACCCAGGAATTCTGCTTCCACCTGGTGATCCCGTTTGGAGGAACCCAGGCTGATGCTGACCACACGTTTCATAGACGCTCATACTCCTTATCTGTCGCTAGCCTGCGTACCAGCAGGCGCAATTCTTCCCCATCTACCACCCTGTCGCCACGAATGGGGGAAGGGCCAATCTCTACTCCTATTACCTCCCGTCCCAGCAGGGCCTCGCTGATCTTGATGCGGTAGTCGGAACCGATAATAATGACCACATCGTAGTCCCGCACCCGGGCGACAATCTCCATTAATTGATTAAACAACTCCAGCCCGCTTTTCTGGCGCACAAAGTCCCAGCGCTCGGCGTCAGATAAAAGCAAGATAAACTCGACGCCTTCCTGGCGCAGCATATTTTCCAGTTCCCCTTTATTGGCCACCGGGAAACCCACCACGGCTATACGCCGGCCGCGGCGTACTTCCCCCAGGGTCTCCAGGCGGGAGATAAAGGAGCGGTCCACGCCCACCTGCCGGGCCGTTTCCTGCTGGGAAAACCCCTGGGAGCGTAACGCAAAGACGCGTTCCAGGACCTTATCAATTTTCCGCCGGCTAATTAGCTTGTCGCCAATCCGGATCAGGTCCACAAAAATTTTGCTCCTTTGTGCACAAAAATGTGCAAGGTAGATTATAGCAAAAAAACACCGCCCTGGCAAGTAGTACCGGGGCGGTGCAGGTCAGCGCGGGCGGTCTGCCCAATCAGCCAGCACGGCGATAACCTCCGTCGCTGTGGTGAGGGTATAGAGATGCTGGCGCAGGCGGGCGGCGCCGGGTAAACCGCGACAGTAATAAGCCAGGTGCTTACGCATCTCTTTTACCGCTGTCTTTTCCCCCTTCAGGTCGATTAGCATCTGCAGGTGACGGATAGCCATAGCCACCCTGGTAGCCATATCCGGTGAGGGAGGTTCCAGGCGGCCTTCCAGGCGGGCCCGGATGGCCGTTAACAGCCAGAAATTGCCGATGGCACCCCGGCCTACCATGACGGCATCGCAGCCTGTCTGTTGCAACACGGTTATGGCGTCTGCCGACGTCCTGATGTCGCCATTGCCAATGACCGGTACCGCTACGGCTTCCTTTACCTGGCGGATGACATCCCAGTCGGCCTGGCCGCTGTAAAACTGGCTGCGGGTGCGGCCGTGAACAGCTACCGCGGCCGCTCCGGCCTCTACCACCGCCTGCGCCGCCGTGACGACATTAACCGACTCCTCATCCCAGCCCTTCCGCATCTTGACCGTTACCGGCACGGGGCCGGCGGCCTCCACCATAGCGGCGACAATGGCCGCCGCCAGGGGGAGGTCACGCATCAGGGCCGCCCCCTCGCCGTTTTTTACTATCTTCGGCGTTGGACAGCCCATATTCAAGTCCACCATATCCGCCCCGGCCGTGACGGCTATGGCCGTCGCCCGGGCCATCACCTCTGGGTCGCGGCCAAAGAGCTGGACGGCTACCGGATAGGGTTCGCCCATGAGATCCAGGAGCGCCCAGGTGGCCTTGTTGCGGTAGCAAAGCCCCTGGGCGCTGACCATCTCCGTATAACACAGCGCGGCCCCCGCCTCGCGGGCCAGGCAGCGGAAGACCCGGTCGCTATAACCGGCCATGGGCGCGGTGACTAAAGGGGCTGCCAGGGCCACCGGGCCGATCCTAACTGTTGCGTTCATAGACAATACGCAGGCCCTCCAGGGTTAAAAAGGGGTCCACCCGTTCAATGCAGCCCACCTCGGGGCCTATCAAACCTGCCAGGCCGCCGGTAGCGACCACTACGGCCCGGCCCCCCAGTTCGGCCTTCATCCTGTTTACAATCCCTTCCACCTGGCCCATAAAGCCGT
>JASUSX010000154.1 GCA_030445875.1 Clostridia bacterium | reverse complement strand
GTTGGACTTGCCGTTGGTCTTTTTGTGATAGTACCTATTTTTCTGACCAATTTCCTGGTGACGAAAAAAGGAGAGTTTCTCTATAGCACAGTGAAATTTTAAACCAGCACAGTGAAATTTTGCATCAACATAGTCAGCAACTGGGGGACTTACAAAAGAGGCAGTTAAAAATCGAAAACCGCCTTGATAACGAGATCGTACCCAAAATTAATGTCCTTTTCGATGCTTTTGAGCTTAGAGGAGACCAGATCGAGAAGCTCCAAAAACATTTAGATGAACGCCTTGATGTTATTACCATGGATGTGAATTTTTTAATGGGTAAGACCGCCCGCATGGATACGGCCCTTGTGGAAATGAGGCGGGCTAAATAGGGGTGCCCCCACTCCGCCTTAATCATAGTAGGTCAACATTCTTAATATTTTTACTACCCCTTCGTCCCTTAAAACTTCATAGACAATTCTATGATGCCCTTGATAATTGAATCCCTCATGCCTGGAATGGATAATAAATACAGCGTTTCCTGTATGTTTAATGCCATACAAAACCATGAGTTTATCATTCTCCGAAGCTGATCCCTATCGCCCGCGCCGTGGCCAGGAGCTGGTGATCTAAAGGGATGGTCCGGGGTTTGCCCACGGCTTCCTCCAGGGGTACGTGGGCGATGGCGTTGCCCTGCAGGCAGACCATGACCCCGTGGATGCCTTTGACGGCCAGCTCTGCTGCCGCCACGCCGAAGCGGGTGGCCAGCACCCGGTCGTAGGAGGAAGGCGAGCCGCCCCGCTGGATGTGGCCCAGAACGGTCACCCTGGCTTCAATGCCGCTTTTTTCCTCAATCATCTGCCCCACCAGCTGGCCGATGCCCCCCAGGCGAACCTTCTCCACGCTGCCCTCCACCCGGCGCTGGACGACCAGTTCCCCGGCCTGTGACTTAACCCCTTCGGCGACCACGACGATGCTGAAGGGCTTGCCCTCGACCCGGCGGGCCTCGATCTTGGCCAGCACGCCCTCAATGCGCCAGGGAATCTCAGGTATTAAAATTACATCGGCACCCCCGGCCAGGCCGCTGTAGAGGGCGATCCAGCCGGCGTAGCGGCCCATGAGTTCCAGGACCATGACCCGGTGATGGGATTCGGCTGTGGTATGCAGCTTATCCAGGGCGTCGGTGGCCGTGCGGACGGCCGTGTCGAAGCCGAAGGTCTGGTCGGTGGCCGCCAGGTCGTTGTCGATGGTCTTAGGGACGCCGATGACCCGCGCCCCTTTGGCCTTGAAATCCCGCGCCCCGGCCAGGGTCCCGTCGCCGCCGACCACCAGCAGGGCCTCGATTCCCATCTCGTCCAGCCGCGTCACGGCCCGGTCGGACATGTCCTGGTAAGTTATCTCGTCCCCCACCTTGACCGGAAAATAAAAGGGGTTGCTGCGGTTGTTGGTCCCCAGGATGGTACCGCCCCGGTGCAGGAGGCCGGAAATGGCCGGCGGGTCCAATTTTATGTAACGGCTTTCCACCACGCCGGTATAACCATCCAGGAAGCCGATCATCTCGTAACCGTGGCTGAAGGCCGTCTTGGTGGCCGCCCGGATGACGGCGTTGAGGCCGGGGCAGTCACCGCCACCAGTGAGGATAGCTAAACGTTTGGGCAAGATGATCCATCCTTCTCTTATTTTGGTAACATCATACCAGCTTTACCGGGTGAAAGCAAGAATTAGGTAAGTTACCCAAGGATCGCGCCTGCCTTACTACAATTCCCCAGCCGTATGGGCGTCGGCCAGCTTCTCCCGGTAAACAGCCCAACGCTCCTGAAGTAATCCCCGCAGGTAGGGTTCTAAATTACGCCCATTAACCAGGCGCCCCAGCCAGCGACAGGCCACCTGATAATTGCCCAACCGGCCTTCCAGTTCACCGATCAGGTAACTAATCAAGTTAGGGCTCTTGCCTCCGGCCGTCCCGCTCTCCTTTTCGTAGGCCTCCTGGTAAAGGTCGCAGGCATAACGGAGGTACTTTTTTTCTGCCCCCTCATCCTGGTTATAACGGTAAAACCAGGCAATATGTAAACACAGCCCCGCAATAACCGAGGGTTTTTCCTGGTTCAAGTTCCCGCACAATAAGGCCAGTTTATAGACATTGAGGGCATCCTCCAGGGTGCGGGGACCGGTATAGTCTTTCCTGGAGATCTTGCTGATATATTCCCCCTTTATCGCTTCCCGGTGTTCCTTTTTTACCGGGCTGAAGGTGGCGGTAAAGGCGTAGCCGCAGTGGGGGCAAACCATGACCTCGTAAAAGTAGGGGTTTTCCCCCTCAAAGTAGGCGCATAAATCGCTATCGCGCCGCAGCTGGCGTATCCGGCTCAGGCGCAGCTTTTTATTGGTAAATTCCCGGCCGCAGAAAAGACACTGATAACGCTTATTATAAAGGGGCTCAACATGGGCTGCCATTATCATCCCTCCCAGGTTTTCCCGAAGAACAGTTAACTAATTCTACGCAGGTCACCAACTTCCTACCGCTATAAATATGATTCTTCGCCTCATCCTCAACTTTTTTATACAATAGTCGATTACATGATTATGTAGGGAAAACACTCAAGGGAGGGTAGTCCGGCCGTTCACCGTTGCCGGACACTGTATGGACCTGGCAAGTATTTTGGGACTCATAACGGCCGTTGCGGCCATCCTTATCGCCCTGCTCATGGAAGGGAACAGCCTGGCCGCCCTGCTCAATATTCCGGCGATAATCATTATCCTGGGCGGTACCATCGGCGCCACCGCTTTCTCCTGCCGCCCGAAGGAACTGCGCCGCGTCCCCGAGCTCCTGGGCCAGGTATTCCAGGACAGCCACGCCGATTTTGAAAATATCATTAACACCCTGGTCAACCTGGCCGAAACCGCCCGCCGGGAAGGGTTACTCGCCCTTGAGAGCCGCGCCCAGCAATTTGATGATCGCCTCCTGCGCCATGGCCTGTCCTTCGCCGTTGACGGCATTGACCCGGAGGAGATCCGCCGGATCATGGAAAACGAAATCATATGCCGGCAGCAGGAATATAAGTCCGGCGCTGGCATCTTCGAGACTGCCGGAGGTTACGCCCCCACCATGGGCATTATCGGCACGGTTATCGGCCTGGTACATGTCTTGAGCAACATCAGCGACACCACCAAACTGGCTGCCGCCATTGCCGTGGCCTTCCTGGCCACCTTGTACGGCATTGCCAGCGCCAACATCCTCTGGCTACCCATGGCCGCCAAGCTCAAAGCCCGAGCCAGCGAAAAAATGGTGGCTGACCAGATCATCATGGAAGGCATCCTCGGCATCGTCCAGGGGAAAAACCCGCGTTTAATCCAGCGAGAGCTGGGAACCCTGGCCGGGCTGGAATCTTCCGGGGAAATATAGAAAGGAAAGGTAACGGATGTCTGTCTTCAAAAAAATCCAGTCAGAGGATGAAAATAATACCAGCAGCCATGCTGGTGCGGGTAGTATGCGCTGGCTTTTGACTTATGCCGACCTGATTACCTTGTTGATGGCCTTTTTTATCGTCATGTACGCTGTTTCCAAGGTTGATATGGTTCGCTACCAGCAGCTGGCCCGGGCCCTGAGCCAGATCTTTAACAGCAGCGCCGGCAGCATGGTCCTCCCTGAACTGGGCAGCGGCGAGCAAGTGGTGCCGCCGGATGAACTGACCGGTATCAGCAGCGAGCTGCAAGCCTACCTGGCACAACAGGGTTTAAAAGACCAGGTCTTTGTCACCTCTACCAGCCAGGGACTGATTATCAGCTTTACCGGCTCCGTCCTCTTCGACCGGGGCCAGGCCACCCTGCACCCTGATGCCGTTCCTATATTACAAAAAATAGCTGGTTACCTACGACAGTTGCCTAATTATATCGGCGTCGCCGGTTCCACCGATGACCTGCCCATCAACACCTCCCAGTTCCCCAGCAACTGGGAATTATCTGCCGTCCGGGCGACGACGGTAATCCGCTTTTTCACCGAAACTGCCGGCCTGGCGCCCTCCCGGTTCATAGCCCTGGGTTATGGCGAATACCATCCCCTCTTCCCCAATACCAGCGAAGACGATCGCCGTAAAAATCGCCGGGTCGACGTGATTATCTACCGGCAGAACCCCTTCGCTACCCAGGGGAAAGAAAATAGCCCCGCTGGTTAAGCGCTCGCTGCCATACTCTGCCGTTGACGCCGGGCATGCACCAGGCGGTAGGAGCCGTACGCCAGGGCCAGCACCAGGCCGGTTAGTAACCCCCATTCCGCTGGGCCCAGGGGCCGGCGGCCGCGTCTTTATCAGCGGCCCTGCCACCGGGTTCATCCAGGACGACTACGATAAAGGTCTGGCCCTGCCGGGTGGCCGAGCCCAGCAGGGTATAATGGGCCTCCGGTTTTTTACCTTACCGCCGGGACAAAAAAGCCTGCCAGATGGCAGGCCTCATACAGCAGCGCCCCGCTATAGTTTACAAACAAATTCGCTAAGAAGATGAACATAAGGCAACCTGCCCTTGACGCTATTATACAGCCGTTCATCAGATGTCCAAAAATCGCAATTGCGCAATTCGGCTAACGCCAGGTAGTGGCTATCGTAAACGACAGGTAAGTTTAACTCTTTGGCTAGTTCCCATCCCCGCTGCCGCTGACCAGGGATACTAAGGGTTTTCAAGGGAATAGTTTGTGCGGCGGCAAAAGCAGCTTCCGCCTGGTCCAAAGTCAATCTTTCCTCCGGGTTAGCAATGATAATCCTGCGCCTGATGGCACTATCTATTTCGACAGGACAAAAGACAGGGGCTATTAATTGCATTCCCTGTTCCTGCCACCAGGTAAACAGGGCATCAGCCAGCGGGCTATCCGGCTCATTTATAACCAGTTTGATTACCAGGCAGGCATCAACGCAAACTTCTTTTATTCGTACAGCCATCTTGTTCAGCGACCCGCCCTATCCAAACGGATCTGCCGCAGAATTTTAACGCCATCCCCTCTTACGGGCATCATGTCCCGCGTAGCCCGGCATTTGGCAAGCCAATCGCTATTAGACGACCCATTGGCTACCGGGCGTCCTAATTTTTCCACTGCGCTCACCGGTATACGCAGTTGTCGCCCATAGCGTAGGGCCGGCAAATCTCCTTTCTGCACCCAACGTCTGATAGTACGCTCGCTGACTTTAAGCATTCTAGCTAATTCCGCCGGTGGATAAAGAATTTCGGTCATTTTATAA
>JASUSX010000153.1 GCA_030445875.1 Clostridia bacterium | reverse complement strand
CGCTGGCCGGGATAAATCAAGTTGGGATCAGAAATCTGCGGATTGGCGGCCAGGATCTGGTCGACGGTAGTGCCGAACCGGTTGGCAATGTTGTATAAAGTATCACCAGGTTTAACAACATAGATGAAACCATGGGGACAGGGTACCGGGGGTCCGGGAGGCATGGCCTTGGGAATACAGAGGACCTGGCCGGGATAGATGAGGTTCGGGTCTGTGATCTGGGGGTTGGCGGCCATAAGGTCATTCAAGCTGACGCCAAACTTCTGGGCGATGGTGTACATGCTGTCGCCCTGCTGGACGGTGTAGTAGAAACCGCCAGGACAGGGAGGTGGCCCGGGAGGTGCAACCTTGGGAACGCAGAGCACCTGGCCGGGGTAGATCAGGTTCGGGTCTTTCACCTGGGGGTTGGCGGCAATGAGGTCATTCAAGCTGACTCCAAACCGCTGGGCGATGGTGTACATGCTGTCGCCCGATTGGACGGTGTAGTAGAAACCTCCGGAACAGGCAGGTGGTCCGGGTATATGCTGGGCTTCCGCCTCGCTTGCCGGAGCCTCCACTTTCTTGCTTTCGTCACTCATAGGGCCGGTTTCTCCTTTCCGTAATGACATGGATTGCTAGTATAGGTTATGAGACCGGCCGGTTATTGGTGACAAAAAAAAGCGCCCCCATGGGGCGCGTTACCTAGCTGCTACTTCGCTCCGCTTGAATCATCCTGGCTGCTTCTTCCCTGGCCTGGTGATTGATCTGGTGTACGTCAACGGTGAGGATCTCTCCCTGCCGGGCAACTATCCTGCCCTGAACAATGGTCGTGTCCACCAGGCTGCTATTACCGCAACAGACCAGGGTTACCACCGGATCATGGCAGCCGGCAAAGGCTATATCGTCCAGGTTAATCAGGACCACATCGGCGGCCTTGCCTGCTTCCAGGCGACCCGTATCCTGGCGACCCAGGACCTCGGCCCCACCGCGGGTAGCCAGTTTGAGTACCTGGTAGGCAGTCAGGCCGGCGTCACCGTAACGCAGGTGGTTTAACAGGTATGCCCTTTTCATTTCTTCCCACATATTGGAACCATCATTACTGGCGCTGCCATCGACGGCTATGCTCAATTTTACCCCGGCGTTAAATAGCTCGCTGGTACGGCAGATACCGCTGCCCAGTTTCATATTGGAACTCGGGCAGTGGGCCACCCCTGACCCAGCCAGTAGCCTGACCTCGCGGTCATTGAGGTGGATGGCGTGGGCAAACCACACGTCGGGCCCCAGCCAGCCCAGGTCTTCCATCAACTCCGCCGGACGGCGACCGTAGCGTTCCCGGCAATACTCTTCCTCGTCCCTGGTTTCCGCCAGATGGGTGTGGAGCATGACGCCCTTCTCCCGGGCCAGCACCAGGGACTGGCGCATGAGGTCCAGGCTTACCGAGAAGGGGGAACAGGGGGCCAGGGCGATGCGCGTCATGGCATAGGGTGCCGGGTCATGGTGGTTCTCGATTAAGCGCAGGGAGTCCTTAAGGATGGTATTCTCCTTTTGGACCACCTCGTCCGGGGGCAGGCCACCCTGGCTCTGCCCCAGGGACATGGACCCCCGGCAGGGGTGAAAGCGGATGCCTATTTCGCGGGCGGCCTGGATCTCAGTGTCTATTAGCGTACCTGCCTGGGAGGCGGGGAAGACGTAGTGGTGGTCCGTAGTTAAGGTGCAGCCGGTCCGCAAAAGCTCGCTAAAACCGACCAGGGCGCCGTAATAGACTGCGGCCGGCGTCAGGTGCCTCCAGAACTGGTAGAGTTTCTGTAGCCAGGCGAAGAGGGACCGATCCTGGACTTCCGGTAGGCCGCGGAAAAGGGCCTGGTACAGGTGGTGGTGGGTATTGACCAGCCCCGGGATGGCGATCATACCTTCACCCTTGATTACTTCCGCCGCTACCGGGGGTGTAAGGTCTTTTCCCAGAGCTTTTATGCAGGGTCCTTCAATAAGGATATCGATGTCGCGCAGGATTTCGTCCTGGTCGTTACAGGTAACGACAAAATTTAACTTCCTTAGCAGCAGCGGTTTCATAAACCGTCTCTCTCCCCCTATCGGGCCGTCAGTTCCCTGGCAATCTGGACCCCGGAACTCGTACCCAGGCGGCTGGCCCCGGCCCGGACCATGGCCAGGGCTGTCGCCAGGTCCCGGATACCCCCCGAAGCCTTTACGCCCACGCTGCTTCCTACGGTCCGCCGCAGGAGGGTGACATCATCGACTGTGGCCCCGCCGCCGGCAAAGCCGGTGGAGGTCTTGACCAGATCCGCTCCGGCCTTCACGGCGATTAAAGCCGCCAGGACTTTCTCTTCTTCATTCAGGAGGGATGTTTCCAGAATAACCTTGAGTATCCTCCCCGGCCCGATGCCTTCCTTCACCGCCTGAATTTCTTCCCATACCAGGCGCAGGTTACGCTCCTTGAGGGCGCCCAGGTTTAACACCATATCCACTTCGTCAGCGCCCCTGGCAACGGCCTCCACCGCTTCGGTGACCTTGACCAGTTTGGTGGCGGTGCCATGGGGAAAACCGATAACCGTGCAGACCTTTACCTCCCGCCCGGAGAGGTAGCCCGCGGCCAACTGCACCCGGCAGGGTGGTACGCAGACGCTGTAAAAATGGTAATCCAGGGCCTCAGCGCAGAGTTGTTTGATGGTTGCTGCCGTCGTGCCAGGCTTTAAGGCTGTATGGTCGATTAACCCTGTAATTGACGCGGCCGTGGTATTGGTCACCGGAATCGGTCCGGGCGGGACCTGTTCCTGTTCCCAGGAGAATTCCGGCAGGTTTTTCTTTAATTCTGCCAGGGCCCGGGCGTATAACCCGGAGAAACTATCTTGCACCGGCTACGCCCCCCGGTAAGGCCTGGGCCTGGCGCTGCTTTTCGTAGGTGTGAATAGCCTCCAGGACCACCTTAATTTCTTTCTCCCAACCTGCTACCAGGGCTGTGTTTTCTGTTTCGTAGATGACCTCCCCGGTGACCAGGTTGCCGGATACAGCACAGATACTGGCTGCCTTGCAGTGGCGCACATGGGCCACCGTAAAGATGGCCGAGCTTTCCATCTCCACATTGGTTACGCCCAGGCGGGAGAGTTTTTCAATCCATTCCTGGTTTTCACCGTAAAAGCTGTCATCGGAGGCGCAGATGCCAAGATGGAGGCCAAAGCCCAGTTCAGGCTGCAGCCGGCGGGCAGTGGCAATCAGGGTGCTGGTAAATTCGATATCGGGGACGGCCGGGAAGGCATCCGGTACATAAAAACGCGAGGTGCCTTCATTTTTCATAGAGCCACAGGAAATAAGCAGGTCCCCCAAGGCGATGCCGGGTTTAAGGGCGGCGGAACTGCCGATCCGGATAAATACCTCGGCGCCGATATTGGCCAGCTCTTCCACCGCTATGGCTGCCGAAGGGCAACCTATGCCTGTGGAAGTGACGCTTACTTTGATCCCTTGGTACAGACCCGTAAAGGTGCGGTATTCCCGGTTATGGGCTATAAGCTGCGGGTTTTCCAGGTATTTGGCCACCCTGTCGCTCCGCGCCGGGTCGCCCGGCAGGAGGACATATTTGCCGACATCACCTGGTTTCAACCGCAGGTGGTACTGCACCTTTCCCCGGGTAACTTCAGCCTTATTGACTGTCGCCATCAATGCTACCTCCCGAAGTTTTAGCGCCAGCTTTTAATGCTGGTCGGCAATATAGATTTTGCCGTCATGGGCCGGGCCGCGGGCACGCCGGGAGACAAAGGCCAGGACCAGGAGGGTGGCCAGATAGGGTATAGCCTCCACCAGTTGCGCCGGTACCTGCAGGCCCTGGGCGTTAATCTGCCAGGCCATGACATAGCCGAAAAACAGGGAAGCCAGCAGGGACCCGAAGGGGGTCCAGCGGCCGAAGATCATGGCTGCCAGGGCGATAAATCCGCGGCCGGCAGTCATGTTTTTGGTAAAGACATTGAGCATACCCACCGAAAGGAAGGCCCCGGCTAGGCCTGCCAGGGCGCAACCCAGGATTACGCCCCCGTACATATAGTTCACCGCCGGTACCCCCAGGGATTGGGCGGCGTAGGGGTTTTCTCCCACCGAGCGCAGGCGCAGGCCTGTTTTAGTATGATACAGGAACAGATGGGCAAAAATTACCAAAATCAGGCCCAGGAGGGTTAAATAGCTCATATTATGGAGGATGGACCCCAGGAAGGGCACTCCTACCAGGGTGTCGCCCAGCACCCCTATCTTGGGACAGGAAGGAGACTGGCCTTTATTACCGAAGAAAAGCTGTAATAAAAACACCGTTGCGCTGGCGGTCAGGATGTTGATGGCCACGCCGCTGACTACATGGTCGGTTTTTAAGCCGACACAAATAAAGGCGTGTAGGACCCCCAGGATGGCGCCCACCAGTACCGCTGCCAGGACCCCCAGGAGGGCGGACTGGCTGTAGTAAGATACTACCGCGGCCGTAAAGGCGCCGGCCAGCATGATCCCGTCCAGGCCCACATTGACCACCCCGACCCGCTCGCAAAAAAGGCCACCGAGGGCGCCGATAAAGAGGGGCGTAGCTATGGCCAGGGTAGCCTGGATAATACTCAGGGATATAAAGTCGCTCATGACCCCCGGTCCCCCTTTTTCACCAAATTGTTGAGCCAGTATTTGATAAAGGCCTGGGCGGCTACGAAAACGATGATGACTGCTTGCAGCATCATCCCCAGTTCGCGGGGAACGTTTACCTGCAGGGACATGGCGGAACTGCCGCTTTCCAGGGCGCCGAAGAGGATCGCCGCCGGGATGATCCCCAGGGGGTGGTTCTGGCCCAGCAAAGCCACAGCTATAGCCGTGAAGCCATAGCCGGGCGAAAAGGCATGGATAAAGCGCTCATAGACGCCCAGGATACGCTCGGCCCCCATCAGGCCACCGATGGCGCCGCTGGCCAGCATGGCGCCGAATACCACAGCCTGGCTGCGGATGCCGGCGTACCTGGCCGCCGGCAAGCTCAAGCCCGTTACCCGCAGGTCGTAACCCGCGGGCGTGTAAAAGAGAAAAACCCAGAGGGCAAAGGCTAAAACTATGGCCCCTATAAAGCCCGCATTAAGTTGCGAAGGTGGCAATAGGGATGGCAGGACGGCCGTCGGAGCCACCTTAAAGGTTTGCGCTACCAGTCCCGGTTCATGAAAGACATGCACAGTGAGGTAGCCGGTAACCGCATAAGCGACA
>JASUSX010000152.1 GCA_030445875.1 Clostridia bacterium | reverse complement strand
TCCGCTCTTCGCCTCCCGGCTTATTTGTCATGATATTAGTTCGACAACCGATGACCAATTTCCTGCAATCGGTGGAAAAAAATGTTTAAGAAAGCGTTACCCCCCTCGCTTGCTCGACAAAATATTGGAAAAGATTTCCTTGGCGCCGGTCGACCAGGCGCAAGTCCTCCGGGTGCCACTGGACACCCATTACGGCCACCCTGCCTTCCGCCTCCAGGGCCTCGATGACCCCATCCGGGGCCACAGCGCTTATCTTCAGGCCCTGCCCCACCCGGCGGACTGCCTGGTGGTGCAGGCTATTGACCCGCGCCCCGGGGCCTAAAACGGCCGCCAGCCTGGTGCCGGAGATAACCTCTATCCCGTGGCTTGTTTCTGCCCGGGGGCCGGTCTGGCTATGTTCCAAAGCCCCCGGGACTTCGGCCTTAATGTCCTGGTACAGGTCGCCGCCGGCAGCAACATTTAAGACCTGGATGCCCCGGCAAATGGCCAGGATCGGCCGCCCGCCCGCCAGGGCCGCCCGGGTGAGGGCCAGATCGAAGGCATCCCGTTCTGGCAGGACTTTAACCAGGTTAGCCACCGGCCGGGCGTTAAAAAAAGATGGCTCGATATCACCGCCACCTGTGAGGAGCAAACCATCAACTAGAGGCAAATAGCCTGCTGCTAGCTCCGGCTTAACCGGTGGCAGGAGCACCGGCAGGCCCCCGGCAGCCACGATAGCCTGGAGGTAAGCGGACCGCACAAAGGCTCGTTCCCGGCCGGCCTCCAGGTCACAAGTAATGCCAATCCGTGGTACCCCCATAGGCCTCCTCCACCATCTGTTTTCCCACCGGGTTAAAGCTCTATTAAACCAAGGCTGATCTCAATGGCCCGGTTAACCTTCTCCAGGGTTTCTTCGTCCAGGACGGCTACCTTTTGTTTGAGACGGCTTTTGTCAATAGTACGGATTTGTTCCAGGAGGATAACTGAATCCCGCTCCAGGCCGCTTCTGGTAGCACTGATCTCCACATGGGTGGGCAGCTTGGCTTTGGCAATCTGGGAGGTAATAGCGGCTATAATAGTGGTGGGGCTGAACTGGTTGCCGATGTCATTCTGGATGATAAGTACCGGTCGGGTCCCGCCTTGCTCGGAACCGACCACGGGGTTTAAGTGAGCATAGAAGACGTCACCACGGCGTACTAGCATCTTATTTACACTCCGCCAGCCTGTCATCGTAGTATTTTTGCGCTTCGTTTTCTAGATCATAGTTTTCCACCGCAAGGGCCAAATTGATTGGCGCCATTTCCTGGTAGCCCCGTTTCATCTGCTCCCGGATGCTGCGGCGCTTGCGTTCGGTAATATATAGTTTCATTGCTTCCCGAATAAATTCACTGCGATTACGCCTTTCCAGGGTCGCCAGGCCATCAACCTCGGCCAGAAGGCTCTCCGGCAGACTGATCATGATCCGTTTGACACCCGGCAAGAACAGGCACCCCCTAAATTAGTTATGAGAAGTGGGAGGTTGGAGGGCAGTACAGGCGCCACATACAATATTGCAACCACGATATAACCAATTATAGCGGTAAAGGATTACCAGTGCAAGGCCGAGAAGCGCCTTTTCAGGCGGCCATTTTTTAACTCCGGCTATATACCCGCGGCACTCGCCCGGATACCAGGCACAGGATTTCATAGTTAATGGTCCCCATCCAGGCGGCTACCTCTTCCACTGGCAGGGTTTTCCCCCCCTGGCAGCCGAAGAGGACGACTTCATCACCGGCTCTGGCCTCCGGTACAGCAGTTACATCTATCATACACTGGTCCATACATATGCGGCCAATGACCGATGCCCGCCGGCCGCGGATCAATACTTCGGCCCGGTTGGAAAGCAGGCGGGAATAGCCGTCGGCATAACCCACTGGTAACGTGGCTATCCGGGCCGGCCCCGTAGTACGGTAGGTACACCCGTAGCTGATATAGGTCCCGGCCGGCACCTCTTTCACCAGGACGATCCTGGTCTTTAGCGTCATAGCCGGACGCAGGTTCAGGCGCCCCTGCTGCACCTCCGAGGAGGGATAGTGGCCGTAAAGGATAATGCCCGCCCGTACCAGGTTGAAATAGGTTTCCGGCAGGTCGATTATGGCCCCGCTGTTGGCGGCGTGGCGCCAGGGAAAGGTAATGCCCTGCTGCTCCAGCTCCGTGATGACCCGCTGAAATAAAGATAATTGCCGCCTGGTATAGCTTTTATCGGCGGCATCAGCAGCAGCAAAATGGGTAAAGATACCCTCCAGGCTAACATGGGGCATCCGGGCTATAGCCGGGATCGCTGCCACCGCCTGGTCCGGCAAAAACCCCAGGCGGCCCATGCCGGTATCGATTTTCAGGTGCAGGCGCGCCCGGGTGCCGGCAGCTTGCGCTGCGTCACTCAAGCACCGGGCCTGCTCCAGGGTAAAAACTGTCTGGGATATACCGGCGGCCACCACCCGCCCGGCATCCTCCGGGGGGGTGTAGCCCAGAATAAGGAGGGGGGCGGTAATCCCTTCCCGCCTTAAGGCCAGCGCTTCATCCAGGGTGGCTACCCCCAGCCAGGTAACGCCGTTGGCCAGGGCTGTCCTGGCTACCGGGACGGCACCGTGGCCGTAAGCGTTGGCTTTGACCACCGCCATGATCTCCGTTTGCGGCGCCAATAATCTTTTCATGGCGCAGACATTATAAGCGATAGCATCTAAATCAATCTCGGCCCATACCGGCCGTGACACCAAAAGCCACCCCCAAAAAGTCGATTATATCCCCGGCCAGGAGGCTATACTGGCCCTTCTGCCTGGCAGCCGCATCCCCGGCCGCCCCATGCCAGTAGGCCCCCAGGGCGGCGGCCACCCCCGGCTCCAGCCCCTGGGCCATAAGGCCGGCAACTATCCCTGTCAGAACGTCGCCGCTGCCAGCGGTGGCCATACCGGGATTGCCGGTGGGGTTGATATAGGCCTGCCCGTCCGGCCAGGCAATAATGGTCCGCGCCCCCTTCAAAAGGAGGACCGCCTGCCACTCCCGGGCGTATTTTCTGGCTACCTCCAGCCGGTCTTCCTGGACCCGGGCGGCCGTGGTCCCCAGCAGGCGGGCCATCTCCCCCGGGTGGGGGGTCAGGACCAGGGGAGCGTGATCGCCAGTCAGGATGCTGGTATCCGTGGCCAGGGCATTTAAGGCGTCAGCATCGACAACCGCCGGCCCCTGCAGGCGGGGCAGGAGTTCCTTAACCAGTTCCATGGTGGCCGGGTCCCGGGAGAGGCCGGGACCCAGGGCCAGGACATTGCATCCCCCAGCCAGGCGTTCCAGGATAGGGTCCAGGGCGTCACGGCTCAAAGAGCCACCCGGTGTTTCCGGCAGGGGGCAGGTCATAACCTCCGTCGTCTTCATCTCCAGGATCCCCTGTAACCCCCGGGGGACGGCCGCCGTCACCAGTCCTGCCCCGGCCCGCAAGGCCGCCGTGGCCGCCAGGGTAATGGCGCCGGTAAGCCCCGGGGACCCCCCCACGGCCAGGACATGACCGTAAAGGCCTTTGTGGCCGCTGACCTCGCGCCCTGGCCTGTGGTCCAGGCACCACTCCGGGGTCAGCAGGTGCAGGTTAAAGTGCTGGCTGTCCACCAGCTTCCTGGGGATGCCGATATCGGCCACCTCCAGGCGGCCGGCAAAGGTAGCCCCTGGTTCTACGACCAGACCCAGTTTGGGCAGGGCGAAGGTTACGGTCCAGGTAGCCTGGATGCAGGGGCCAAAGGCCCGGCCCGTATCGGCTTCCAGGCCGGAGGGCAGGTCTACGGCCACTGTATCCCGGTGGGCTTTGTTGATCATATTAATGACTGCTGCCGGCAGGCCCATGGCCGCCCCTTTGAAGCCGGTACCGAAGATGGCGTCGACCACCAGGTCGGCGTACAGGAGGGCGATGTCAGCCCGCTGCAGGTGGCTCTCCCCCAGGAGGGGAAAGAGACGGCCACCCATGCGCTGGTATATCTCCAGATTGGTGCGGGCATCACCCCGCAGGTCTTCCGGCCGGGCCAGGAGAAAAACCTTGACCTCTACCCCCTGGTTTAAGAGGTGGCGGCCCACCACCAGACCGTCGCCGCCGTTGTTGCCCTTACCGCAGAAGATTAATACCCGGCGGTTCTGTAGACGCTCCTGAAAGTGGCGGCGAATGGACTCCACCACCCGCAAGCCCGCGTTTTCCATGAGGACGATGCCGGGCACCAGGTATTCGCTGGTGGCCAGCCGGTCCAGTTGGCCCATCTCGGCGGCTGTTACCAGGTGCATTATTTCCCCCTCCCCTACCTGCTCTCATTTCTCCCGTTCGCTGACGACGGTGTGCCACCAGGGGTGGCTCCGAAAATAGGCTTCGGCTAAAAATGGGTGTTAATGTCAACCCGCTGCTGGGGGTGGAGCAGGTTCCCTCCGGGCGCTGGTCGCGCCATTATAAAAGTGAATGATAGCTACGGCAGTAGCGTAGGCCCGGCAATGGGAAAGGCTGACCGTGATCTCCCCGGCCCCCAGCTCCCGGGCAAGTTGCCTGGCCTGGCCGTAAAGGACCACCCGGGGTGGCCCCTCCCCGGCACGGGCAATCTCGATCTCCCGGAAGGCGCAGCGACCCGCCCCATCCCCCAGGGCCTTCATTACCGCCTCCTTGGCGGCAAAACGAGCAGCCAGGGAGGCGCCCGATTGCTTGCGGCTGAGACAGTATTCCTGTTCCGCAGCTGTAAACAGCCTGGCCAGCAAACGGGGGTGACGCTTAACGGCCCTTTCCAGGCGTTCTATTTCAATGATGTCAATGCCAGCGCTTACCATAACTCCATCCTAACCATTTATCCCTTACTTAATCCCCCTTAACTTTATTCGGCAATAAGGGGCAAAAACCTCCTTATGTTCGAAAGTAGTTTCCCTTCTGTGAAGTGCAATTTACTTTTGTTACCTTTTTCGCAAAGCAATTTAAGCCTGCCTGCTGACCATTAGCTTCTGCCCGGCGACCTTTGGCGGTAAAAGCCTTTCTTTTTTGGGCTTTCCCGTCTAAGATAGAAATACAAGGAAAGGGAGGGAAAACCCATGGGTATAGAAGCCAGGACCATCGAAGCGCTCTTAAAAGAAAACCGTACCTTCCCACCATCACAGGCCTTTGCCGCCACTGCCAATGCCAGGGATGCCAGCATATATAAGGAAGGTGAAAAGGCGGAGGAGTTCTGGGCCCGGGAGGCAGCCCGGCTCCA
>JASUSX010000151.1 GCA_030445875.1 Clostridia bacterium | reverse complement strand
TCAACGACCAGTACGATCACGATATACGCAGCTTCGAGGTCAAAATCGACGTCCCCAACCCGGACCTGGTACTAAAAACCGGCATGACAGCCAGGGTAAAGATCCTGGAAGGGGAGCAGCAGTAAATGGATACAATCGTCGCCGTTAAAGACCTGACACAGAAAATCGGCAAAAAAACCGTCCTGGACGGCCTAGTGCTGGAAGTAGGCACGGGCGAATGTCTGGGGATCTTTGGAATGAAAGGGAGCGGCAAGACGGCCCTCCTCCATATCCTCGCTGGCATTGACCGCTTCACTTCCGGGAAGGTTTTAGTGGCCGGTCTTGACATCCGCAGGACCGAGGGGTTTAAAAAATACATCGGCCTGGTTACGCAGGAACGAAGCCTGTTCCAGGATTTGAGCGTGGCCGAAAACCTGGACTTTATCGCCGTACTGAAAAACGCCGGGCGGGATAATATCGGCCCGCTAATCAGGCGGCTGGAATTGGGTGAAGTATTAAATCAACCCGCCGGGACCCTGGAGGCGGGCCTGTACCAGCGGCTGGCGCTGGCCTGCGCCCTTCTCAACTCTCCCCGGCTGCTCCTCGCCGACGAGCTAATCGGCGCCATCGACCTGGAATCGCGCCGCATCATTTTGCGGGAATTAAAGAGCTTTCTCGCCGGGGGCGGGACATGTGTCTGGGCCTTCAGCAATGCCGAATTTCTGCCCCATGTCGATCGAGTCGGCTGGCTGGAAAAGGGTAAAATATCCTTCTACCAACCTGCCGGGGCCCTGGCGCGCTGGAGCGGCCTGATCCAGTCCCTGGCCGGGCAGGGTGGTGACAGCGATGCTTAATCAGGGCCTGGCAATTATGCGGCGCGAAGTATTTTACCTCTGCCGCGATAGGGGTTTGCGCCATATCCTTCTCTGCGGCTCTTTAATCGGGCTGCTGCTTTTTTATGCCATCTACAGCGCCCAGGTATTGAAGGATATCCCCGCGGCGATCGTTGACCTGGACAACTCCAGCGCCAGCCGCGAGCTGGCGGAGAAAATAAGCAAGGCCGAGTATCTAAAGCTGGTCGCCTCCCTGGAAAGCTATGACGACCTGCAGGAATTAATCAAACAGGGCCGGGTGATTGTAGGCATCGTCATACCCGAAAACTTCGCCCGGGACGTGGCCCTCGGCCGGCAGGCGCGGGTGCTGGCGGTTATTGACGGCAGCAACATGATTTACGCTACCAATGCCTCTGCCGCTGTGTTGACCGTCACCCGAACCATCAGCGCCCAGGCCGGCGTCAGCGCCCTGGTGGCCCGGGGAGTTCAATTAAAGCAAGCACAAGAAGCCTACCAGGCCATCGACTTCAGCGAGGAACCATGGTTTAACCCGGCTCTCAACTACGCTTATTTCCTCGTCCTGGCCCTGGCGTTGAATATCTGGCAGCAGTGCTGTACCCTGGCGGCTTGCCTGAACGTCATTGGCGAAAGGGGTATGAAGAGCTGGCTGCAGATCAAGGCCAGCGGCATTTCCAAATTCAAGTTCTTCACCAGCAAATCTCTGGCCCAGATACTAATTTTCATGGCCATCGTTTTGCCCCTCTATATCCTGGCCTTTGGCGTCTTTAAGCTGCCCCTTAATTGTAGCTTGCCGGCCTTTCTCCTCTTCACCCTGGCTTTCGCCATCGCCATTCACAGCATCGGCACCCTGGCGTCCAGTTTCGCCCGCAACGCCGTCGACGCCGCAAGGTTCGGGATGATTATCGCCCTCCCCTCCTTTGTTCTGTCGGGCTATACCTGGCCCCTGGAGGCCATGCCGGCTTATCTCCAGAAGGCTGCCAGGATACTCCCCCAGACGTGGTTCTTCCAGGGCATAAACTACTTCGCCTTCAAAGACGCTGGCTGGAATTTAATGTCCCATTTCATCCTGGCTATGCTGGCCATCACCGCCGTATGCTATGGCGCAGCGGCTATCTTAATCGCGCGGGATTAGGGGGATGAGGTTCATGCGGCAGATCCTGGATATCGCTCATTACGAAATGCTTTCCATTTTTAAAGAAAAAATCCTTTTTTTAATGGTCTTCCTGGTTCCCCTGGGCTACGCTGCTCTTTTCGGCGCTACCTATGTAACCGCCATCCTTGGCAACGTGCCTGTAGCTATCGTCGACCTGGACGATTCCAGGCTCAGCCGGGAGATAGCGGCCGCCTTCGCCAACAGCCCCCACTTCAAGGTGGTGGACGATATCAGGACCTACCGGGAGCTGGAGGAAGGGATGAAGAATGGCAGGCTGCGGGCCGGCGTGGTGATCCCGGAAAACTTTGAACAGGAGATGGCCCGGCACACCCTGACCCGGGTACTGGCCATTTATGACGGCTCCAATTTAATCTGGGGTTACAATACCCGCAAATACATCCGCGAGGTATTTAACGACTTCAGTGCCAGCAACACAGCTTCCTACCTCGCGGGCCTGGGGTATACTAAAAACGAGATCCGTTCCATTATGGACACTGTTTCCCTGAACACCGAGGTCTGGTACAATCCCACTTTCAGCTACGCCAATTTTCTCTTCCTGGGGCTGGTCATGATGATTTTGCACCAGATCGGCCTTCTCAGCGTCAGCCTGACTATCACCCGGGAGAAAGAACGCAAAACATGGCTGCAGTTTTTAAGCGCCCCCGTACCGGCCTGGAAAATCTTTGCAGGCAAGTCTCTACCTTATTTCGTCGCCAACTTCTTTAATTACGCCCTCTTGCTCTGGTTCGCCGCCCGCTTTATCCATGTGAAGCTCAGCGGCTCCCTGCCTTTAATCCTTTTACTTGGTTTCCTCTACGACCTGGTCATCACCGGTGCCGGTTTTTTCATTTCCACCCACGCGCCCAACTCCCTGCAGGTCACCAGGTACGTGATGCTCTTATCTGTCCCCTTCTTTATGATTTCCGGTTATACCTGGCCTGCGACCCACATCCCGGCTTTTATCAATTACCTGGCCCGGTTGTTGCCCTCCACCTGGATGGCCCTGGGCTTCCGGCAGGTAACGCTAAAGGAGCTTGACATAAGCTATATCCTACCGCACATCCGGGCACTGGGCCTGATGGCCGTCCTGGCGGTATTGCTGGCCGTCAACTTTACCAAGCGGCTAAAACCGCGCCCGGAAAGTGGGACGGAGATAAACGGCGGCGCTTCGTACCCCGTTCGCTGGAAATAGCACGGTTCCCTGGTTAAGCCGGGGAAATTGGGGTAAAATTTAACCTGTAAACTTAAAAGGTAAGGCGTGATCAATCTATGGAAAGGAGCGCCAGAAGCAGCCGGGAACGCATCCTGGCTGCCGCCGAAGAGGTCTTCGCCGCTAAGGGCATCGACGGGGCGCGGGTGGATGAAATAGCAAGCCTGGCGAAGATAAACAAACGTATGCTCTATCACTATTTTAACAGTAAAGAAGAGCTGTACACCTACGTCCTCAAGGTAAACTTTGAGCGCAGCCTCGCCGCCGGGAAAAAAGCCTTCAACGAAAAAGGCGACCTGAAGCAGCAGGTCGCGGAGGCCATCCGCAATTATTTTTATTACCTGGCCACCAACCCCAACTACCCCCGCCTCATGGCCTGGGAAGCCCTCCAGGGGGGTAACTATGCCCACAAGGTCCTGCCGGAGATCTGGGAAGAAGGATTGCCCAGCCTTAAAGCCATCCTCGAAGAAGGCATCGCCCGGGGCGCATTTCGCCCCGACCTGGACCTCAAACAGGTGCTTACCAGCATCACCACCCTCTGCTCCAGCTATATCACCAACAAAGACATCCTGGCCATCCTCTGGCAGGAAGACCCCTTAAGCCCCAGCAATATGGAAAAAAGGCTAAAGCATATCATAGATTTGATTTTAAGCTGCATCGCTATATAAAGTCTTATTTTCCCTCTCACCCGGCATGTTCTTATGCTATAATATGGAATTGAGGGGAGAGGAAGCCCGGGCCATAATCCAGAACCTTTCTCATAACCATCTTCCTGGCTTTTCCCCGGCCGGCGCTGGCCGCCTGGGATGAGGGCCTGTTCACCGATGCTGCGAACCACTGGGCCGCGGAACCTATCAACTTCCTGGGTGCCCTGGACATCGTCAGCGGCTACCCGGATGGCACCTGACGGCCTTTAAGGTCCCTGCCCGGCCGCCCCGCCAGGCCCGGGGCCGCGGCCGCACCCTCTTACCTGGTAACCCTCAGCACCTAGAATCCATTGAAGGCCGCAAAATTTTACCTGGATAACTTTGATAAAAACCTGGGTAACGTTTTTTTAGACTGGGAAATGGCGCGCCTGTCCAACCAAGACGGTAGCCCCTATAGCGGTTCCGGCCTTAAAGCGGGCAGCAAAGTCGAGAGCACCTGCCTGGACTGGGATAAGCTGCTGGAGGTCAGGGCCAGCCAGTAAGCAGGCCGGGGGCAATTATATCGCCCCGGCCCCGCAATGGCTGCCAAACGCTCCTGAAGTTATAAAAAAACCACCGGGACGCAAAGGTACTCCCACGGCCCTCCCCTAGAATGTTATACTATACGCGTAACGTCACTGCAGTAATCCGACCAGATGGGCCTGGACAATTTTTCTTGCCGTTTCAAAGTTATCCGCCGCAAAAAGCTCCTCCAGGATGCGGTCCAGCAATTCTAAACTATGAACTTCCTGCACTGCTTGTTGCAAATCGCCGGTTCGTTCCCCAAACCTACGGGCCAGATACTTGCATATGGCATCCTGTTTGGCTTCAACTTTCCCTTCTATCCGGCCTTCCATTTTTCCTTCCATCCGGCCTTTTTCATGCCAGCTAGTGGTAATCTGCATGATTACGTCGGCCTCCTTCCTATCCATCTTTCCCAATTCCTTATAAAAGTCTTCTTCCTCTTGCTGATTGAGTTTTAAGTAACTCTCAAAAAAGCCTCCCAGCAGTTCCATGCGGGCAGGGTCGAGACGTAAACGGGTTAGCATCCGCATGAATTCTACCTTTACCCTTACCCTCTCTTGCGCATTAAAACCCATCTTGCTTAACAGGGCCGCCGCTACGGGGTTATCGCTGTTAATATAATCCCGCCAGTAAAGCTTCTTTAACTCTAGCTTGTAGAAGTGGAACTGTAGCACATCGAGAAAAGAAAAATTTACAGTAAAACTATCCGGTTCGTCATGAGGTTGGTCATAGCTAAATACGGCTATGGGCAAAATCTTAAGCCGATGTTTTTCGAAAAGCCGGCTGAAGTAAATAAACATCCTGGCGTTAAAATCTTTCTGGACGTAG
>JASUSX010000150.1 GCA_030445875.1 Clostridia bacterium | reverse complement strand
ATGATGAGGATTACGAAGACGCGGACGAGGACGAAGAGGAGGACGAAGACGAGGACGACGAAGAAGACAACTATATTGAAGTCGAGTGCCCCAAGTGTCATGAGGTAGTCTGCTTCGATGCCGATGTCCTCGACGATGAGGATGTCGTGGAAGTTACCTGCCCCAATTGCGAGACGGTGGTTTTTGTCAATGAGGAAGGGGAAGGCAGCCCACCGCCCGCCAAAAAGGAAGACTGGAAAACCCCGCCGGATACCGATGATATTTAGGCCCGGAGCGAGACCCCGTAAAAAGGGGTCTTATTTTTTTGCCCTTCCCCTTTCCCTTGCATAAAATTGCCAGGCGGGTAATAAGCATAATGGCAGGAGGAAGGAAAATGGGTGCTATGCGGCTGGTTACAAAGGCCACGGCCGGTTTACCGGTGGGACAGGCCGAAAACACGGCGCCGGGGGGGCTGCCCGCGGTACTGACCCTGCTACCGGCAGCTGTCAGTATGGCCCTTGCCGCCCTGCCCCGAAAAATCATAGCGGCCCTGGAAGAGATCCGCTTGCGGCGGGAACGGCCCTTACAGGTGCGCTGGGGCAACGGCGAAGGTTGGGTAAAGGCCGGCGGAGCTCTAACTGCTGACCCGGCCGCAGCCTACAGGGTAACGGAAAGCGACCTCACCCATACCATCCAGGCCCTCACCCGAAGTTCCCTTTACGCCCTGGAGGAAGAATTGCGTTCCGGGTATATAACCATCAGCGGCGGCCACCGGGTAGGCCTGGTAGGGGAAGC
The DNA here is from genome assembly GCA_030445875.1 of Clostridia bacterium. Taxonomy (GTDB): domain Bacteria; phylum Bacillota; class DSM-521; order Neomoorellales; family Neomoorellaceae; genus Neomoorella. Next base: position 4,412 of record JASUSX010000150.1, on the reverse strand, counting down.
AGTGGTCCACCGGGGTGAAGTCCAGACCCTCAAGAATTTCGCCGGGTTAAACCTGCGCCTGGCCCGGAGTATCCCTGGCTGCGCCCGGATGCTAATGCCCTATCTCCTGGACAAGGGGCACCCCCTGAACACACTGATCCTTTCGCCGCCTGGATGTGGCAAAACGACTTTACTGCGCGATATTATCCGCCTGTTCAGCACAGGTATACCCGAGCTCCGTTTCCCAGGCGTTAATGTGGGCGTGGTGGACGAGCGTTCGGAAATCGCCGCTTGCTGGCTGGGGGCGCCCCAGCTAGATGTAGGCCCCCGGACCGATGTCCTGGATCGCTGTCCCCGGGCGGCCGGGATGCTGATGCTCCTGCGCTCCATGGGGCCGGCGGTGATCGCTACCGACGAGATCGGCCGGTCGGAGGAATTGGCGGCCTTGCAGGATATGCTCAACGCCGGGGTGACCGTCCTGGCCAGCGCCCACGCCGGTAGCCTGGCCGGGCTCAAACACCGGCCGGGTTGGGAGCCCCTTTTGGTACAGGGCTTCTGGCAGCGTCTGATAATCCTTAGCCGTTCCCTGGGGCCGGGGACTATAGAAGTCCTCCTGGATGGTAAGGGCCAGATCATACGCCAGGGCCCCTGGCGGGGAGGAGAGGGATCATGGTAAAGATGCTGGGCGGGGGTTTGGTAATTTTAACCTGCAGTATCCTGGGGCTGGAGGTGGCCCGCAGTTTTAGCGCCCGCATCGAACAGTTGCGCCAGTTTAATGCGGGCCTGAAAATGCTGGAGACAGAAATAGCCTATGGGGCCACACCCCTGCCCCTGGCCCTGGCCCGGGTGGGTAAACACCTGGACGGGCCGGTGGCGCTGTTCTTCCAGGCTGCCGCGCGGAAGCTCCGGGAGGATCCGGCTGGCGGTGCCCTGGCGGCCTGGGAAGAGGGCCTCAAGGAGCTGAGCCAGAAGGGGGCCCTGCGGCCGGGGGATCGAGAGATAATCAGATCCCTGGGCCCCATGCTGGGTAATTCTACGGCCGATGACCAGGTTAAGAACCTGGAACTGACCCGCCAGCTCGTGGGTCAACAGCAACTGGCGGCCCTGGAAGAAAACAACCGCCAGGGCAAGATGTGGCGCACCCTGGGTTTCCTGCTGGGGGTAACCCTGGTGCTTCTGCTGTACTAAAGGTGGGGAGGTAGTCAAGATGCTGAGTGTTGACGTGAGCCTGATTTTCCGCCTGGCTGCTCTGGCGATCATCATCACTATCTTCCATACATTCCTCAAACAGGCCGGGCGGGACGAGTACGCCTATATGACCCTGCTGGCCGGCCTGGCCATAGCTTTACTCTGGGTTATTCCTTTGATAATGAACCTCTTTGAAGCTGTGCGCGCGGTATTCCAGTTATATTAAGGGGTGGCCCTGGCATGGAGATTTTCCAGATCGTCGGCCTGGCCCTTACGGCTACCCTGCTCGTGGTCCTAGTGCGCCAGGCCAGGGGGGCTGAAACGGCCCTGCTGATCAGCCTGGTGGTAGGCGCGACTATCTTTCTCCTCCTGCTGGACCGCATCAGTACGGTGGTTCAAGTCCTGGCCGACCTGTCAGCCAGGGCCGGGATCAACCAGTTTTACCTGCAGACCGTCTTAAAAATCATCGCCATCGCCTATGTAGCCGAGTTTGGGGGCCAGGTTTGCCGGGACGCCGGGGAAAATGCCATCGCCAGCAAGATAGAGCTGGCCGCCAAGGTGTTAATCATGGTCCTGGCCATACCGATTATTGTCGCCATCCTGGAGAGCATCATGCGCCTTTTGCCTTAACGGGGTCCGGTGCTGCAAATCCCGGTTGCAAGGTTGTGAAACCATGCCCCAACGCTACAGGACAGGAATAATACTTACAGCCTTCTTAATCCTATTATGGGTTTGGGCCGTTCCGGCAGCCCGGGCCTATTACCCGCTGCCAGGGGAGGCTCAAGAGGTAACCGCCGCCACAGTTCTGGACGCGCAATTAGAACGCCAGCTGGCCAAACTCAACCTGGGTAATATCGACGCCTTTCTGAACCAGCTGGACCAGGAGGTGGGCCAGTACCTGCCCCGCCTGGGATGGCAGGAGATACTGGCTAACATCCGCCAGGGGAAACTGCCCCTGGACCCCGGGGCTGCCGGGCGGGGGTTGTTAAAATACCTGTTTCATGAGTTGCTGGCCAGCGGTGCCCTCCTGGGCCAGCTCCTTATCCTGGCTATAGCCTGCGCTGTACTGCAGAACTTGCAAGCCGCCTTCAGCCAGGGGAGCATCAGCACCCTGGCCCGGGGGGTGGCCTTTCTGGCTCTGATTACCCTGGCCCTGACCTCTTTTACCCTGGCCGTCCGCACCGGAGGAGAGGCCATCGACCGCATGGTTTCTTTCTTCCAGTCGCTGCTGCCGACCCTCATTACCCTGCTGGCGGCTACAGGTGGGGTAACGGCTTCCACCCTGCTACAGCCGGTTTTAATCTATACCGTGACCATTATCGGCACCCTGATGCATAATGTTCTCTTTCCCCTGTTATACCTGACCGCCTGCCTTACGGTAGTGGGCCGGATTGCCGACCGCTTTCAGGTATCCAGGCTGGCCGGTCTCCTGAAACAGGCGGCCATGGTTGCCCTGGGGCTCACCATGACGGTTTTTACCGGCGTATTATCCGTCTACGGGGTCGCCGGTTCTGTGGCCGACGGGGTAGGCCTGCGGGCTATCCAGTTTGCCACCGATGCCTTCCTGCCTGTGGTGGGCGGGATGCTTTCTGATGCTGTAGAAACTGTTGCCGGGACAACCCTGCTTTTGAAGAGCGCAGTTAGCCTGGTGGGGGTAGTGGTGATCTTTTTCCTGGCCGCCTTCCCTATGCTCAAGATCCTTTCCCTGATTATCGTTTACAAGGTGGCGGCCGCGGTGGTTCAGCCCTTCGGCGAGGAACAACTGGCCGAAGCCCTGGATGGGATCGGCGGGGCTTTAACGCTGGTCTTTGCCTGCGTGGCGGTCACCGGGTTGATTTTCTTCCTGGCTATAGCCGTCACCGTCGTCCTGGGCAACATCACGGTGGCTTTAAGGGGGTAAGGGGCGTGCTGGCAAAGATAGGGGAAATTGTCCGCCAGGTGGCCCTGATTGCCTTACTGACGGCCTTCCTGGAGATGCTGCTCCCGGAAAAGAGGATGATCAGTTATGTGCGCCTGGTGTTAGGCCTTTTTGTCGTGGTAGCTATTTTAACTCCCCTGGTGGAAGGCTTTCGTTTCGGGCCGGAGCTGGACGTCACGGCCTGGGACCTGCGGCTGGAGGCCCCGGGGCCGGCCCCGATAGAGCAGGGCCGGCAAATGGCCCGGGCCAACGAAGAAGCGGCGCTGGAGATTTACCGGGAAAGGCTGGCCGGGCAGATCAAGGCCCTGGTCGGCCTGGTGCCGGGGGTTAAAGCAGCCGAAGTTCTGGTGAGTGTGGCCGGTGAGGGGGAGAGGTTGGGAGCCATCCGGCGGGTAGTGGTCACGGTAATTACCGGGACATCCCCACCGGTGGAACCGGTCGAGGCCCAGGGGGAAGCCAAACCCGGCCCTGCACCCGGGGCCGGGGGGCAGGCAGAACCCGCTCGGGAAAAAAGTGGCCTTCCCGGCAGTCCCCTAGAAACCCCTGACCTGGCGGGGCCTGGCAGCCAGTTACCTCCGGTGTCCAGGGAACCCCCTGCTGGGGTTGCTAAAGCATCCGGGGGCGAGGTTGAGGCGCTGCAGGCTAAGATTAAGGCCATGGTTGCCTATTTTTACAGCCTCGACCCCGGCCAGGTGGAGGTAATTATCAGGAAGTGAGGAGTTTACAGGAGGTGGTGTCCCTTGCTAAAAGACAAGTGGTGGGGAGGGCGTTTCCTGTCCCAGAAACCGCCCTGGTACATCTGGCTGGCCGTCGGGGCCTTTATCCTGGGAAGCGTTTTGATGAGCATCGGCAACCTTAATAGCGCCGGTAAAGGAAAAGAAGGGAGACCGGCCGCGGAGGTAAGCAGCCAGGTTAGCCAGGATCAGCGGGAGACAGAATTGATGATAGCCGCCCGCGAGCTGGAGAACCAGCTGCAGGGGATATTAGAGAAGGCCGCCGGGGCCGGCAGGGTGGCAGTCCGGGTATCCCTAAAAACCAGCCCCCTGAAAGAATTTGCCACCAACACTAAAGCGACCCGGCACAGCATTGAAGAAAAGGAGCAAAGCGGCGGCACCAGGGTAACGACCGATAGCAGCGAAGACGCGCAACTGGTTATGGCCCGCAACGGCCAGCTCAGCGGCAGTGAAGTACCGGTAGTCAAGCGCGAATCGCAGCCCGAGGTCCTGGGAGTGCTGGTGGTGGCTGAAGGGGCAGGGGATCCCGTAGTGCGCGCGCGTATCATCCAGGCAGTGCAGACCCTGTGGGGCCTGGCCCCCCACCAGGTGCA
>JASUSX010000149.1 GCA_030445875.1 Clostridia bacterium | reverse complement strand
CCGGCCGGGTGGTGATCCCCGCCAATAAAAATCACACCAACCTGGAACCCTGTGGTATTGGCCGGGGTTTAAGGACCAAGGTCAACGCCAACCTGGGGACTTCTACGGCTTACCCGGACCTCGAGCCGGAACTGGAAAAACTCAGGGAAGCCCTGGACGCCGGGGCCGACGCCGTGATGGATTTAAGCACCGGCGGCGACATTAATGAGTGCCGGCGGCAGGTTATCGCCCATTCCCCCGTGGCCGTGGGCACAGTACCCATCTATCAGGCCACGGTAGAGGCCCAGGAGAAATACGGTGCCCTGGTGGAGATGACGGCCGACGACCTGTTCCGGGTCATCGAGATGCAGGCCGCCGACGGGGTAGACTTTATCACCGTCCACTGCGGCGTAACCCTGGAAGTCGTAGACCGCTTGCGGCGGGAGGGGCGCCTGGCAGACATTGTCAGCCGGGGCGGTTCCTTCCTGACGGGCTGGATGCTCCACCACGGGGAGGAGAACCCCCTCTACGCCCAGTATGACCGCCTCCTGGCGATCGCCAGGCGCTATGATGTCACGTTAAGCCTGGGGGATGGCCTCCGTCCGGGCTGCCTGGCTGACGCCACCGACCGTGCCCAGATCCAGGAGTTAATTATCCTGGGCGAGCTGGTGGACCGGGCGCGGGAGGCAGGGGTCCAGGCCATGGTGGAAGGGCCGGGGCATGTACCCCTGAACCAGGTCCAGGCCAATATGCTCCTGGAGAAAAGGCTCTGCCACGAGGCGCCCTTCTATGTCCTGGGCCCCCTGGTGACTGATGTCGCCCCCGGCTATGACCATATCACGGCGGCTATCGGCGGCGCCCTGGCCGCGGCGGCGGGAGCGGATTTTATCTGCTACGTCACCCCGGCCGAGCACCTGGGCCTGCCCACCCTAACTGACGTGCGGGAAGGGGTAATAGCCGCCCGTATTGCCGGCCATGCCGCTGACCTGGCCAAAGGGTATCCCGGGGCCATGGAATGGGACCGGGAGATGGCTCGCGCCCGTAAGGCCCTGGACTGGGAGCGCCAGCTGGAGCTGGCCATCGACCCCCGGAAGGCGCGCCAGTACCGCCAGGATCGCAACGAAGCCAGCACTGTGGCCTGCTCTATGTGCGGCGACTTTTGTGCCATGCGCCTGGTAGGGGAGTACCTGGGCAAGCCAGCGGAGAAGTGTTAAAATGAATGGGGGAGAAAGCCCTGCTGAAGAAATTACCGGGGGGCAATTGATTTGGCCTGGCAAGAATTGGAAAGAGAACTGGAGCAGGGCCGCGTGGCTCCAGTGTACCTTTTCTATGGTGAGGAAGGCTACCTTCTGGAACTGGCCTTAAGAAAGCTGCAGGCCAGGCTCATCCCGCCGGAGGTCGCAGCCTTTGACTACCAGGAGCTGGACGGGCGGGAGATGGCAGCCGCGCAGGTTGTCCTGCTGGCGGATACCCTGCCGGCCCTGGCCCCAAAGCGCCTGGTAGTAATAAAGGACCCGTCCCCGGAAATTTTAAAGGACAGCGGGGGGGACCTCCAAGCCTACTTGGCCCAGCCGGCGGCGACGACCTGCCTGGTGCTGGTTTTTCCTGGCAATATCGATAAACGCTTAAAGCTGGTGAAGATAATCCAGCAGGCGGGCCAGGTGGTCGAGTTTTCTCCCCTGAAGGGATCGGAGTTGGAGAAGTGGCTGCAGGGGGAGACCAGCCAGGAGGGCTATACTTTACAACCGGCGGCGGCGCGGCTCCTGGCCCGAGCCAGCGCTGGTGACCTGCGCCAGGCCAGGAATGAATTAGCTAAAGTTATGACCTACCTGGGCGCACCAGGTACAATAACGGCGGCCGCTGTCCAGGCCCTGGTCCCGGCCGCAGACGCCGAGGCTACCATCTTCCAGCTGGTCGATGCCCTGGGCAACCGTGACGCCACCCTGGCAATTAACACCCTGCGCCGGCTGCTGGCCAGGGGTGAAGCACCCCTGGGTATAGTGGCCATGCTGGCCCGCCAGGTGCGCCTCATTTACCAGTATCACCTGGCAGCGGACCAGGGCGAACTAGCTACCAGGCTGCGGCTCAAGCCCTTTGTTCTGCAAAAGGTGGCGGCTCAGGCGCGCCATTTCTCCCTGCCTGCCGCCGGCCGCGCCCTGGCGGAGTTATTGTTGGTAGATACCGGCCTCAAGACCGGCCAGGGCTCTCCCGGGCTCTTGTTAGAGGAAGCTATCTGGCATATCACCGGAGAGCATTAACAAAGGGGAGCAATAATGCTCCCCCTTCTTTATTCCGTGACATCAGTTTTCTTTTGTTCTTTCCCGCGGACTGTTCCCGCAGCGCCCCTGACGGTACCGGCTGCTTTAGTGCCTGGGGTCGTTATTTCAGTAGCAAACTCATAGGCGGTTCCCGGGGTACCTTCAGCGGTAACACCCTTCCGGGCGGCTTCCTTTTCCGGCCGGCCTTTAGCCGGGCCAGTTTTTTCCGGCATAGATCAAAATCCCCCCTTTCGTTAAGCCTGTTCATATTATGGCATTAAGAAGGGGGGAAAATTCTCGCCCATAAATTAAACCCCCTGCTACTTATGGGGGTTACAGGCAAAAGTAAGGGCTTCAGGCGGACGTTTTATTAAAAAGACGCTGCAGGGTCGATTTTTTCCGGGCAGCGGTATTCGGATGTAGCACGCCTTTGGTAACGGCTTTATCAATGGCGCAGATGGCCTGGCGCAGGCTGGCGGTAGCGTCAGCACCACCTTGTTCCACGGCTGCCCGGAATTTTTTAACGGCGGTTTTCACACGGGATTTGATTGCCCTGTTCCGCTGGGTACGGATTCGGGCCAGTTCCACCCGCTTAATAGCTGATTTAATATTAGGCACCCCAGTTCACCTCCTGCCCTATTTTATCATGGCCGATTAGTAAAAGCAACATTTAACTGGCTTGCGCCGGGTTTTCCTGCCGTATTTCCTCGATGACGACCGCCAGGACCCGGGCCACCAGGCGGGCTGAGCGTTCGGCCTCTTCCAGGGAATTGTTATCGCTGCCAATTTCTAACAAGAGGGCCCGGGGCAGGAGGTGCTGGTTATAGCGCCCTTCCTGCACGCGGACACCCAGGCACAGGCCGGGGTAGACATCATCCATCTTTTGGGCCAGACGCCGGCCAAAGGCCTCGTTCTGGCGCCAGTGGGGGTGCTCCAGGCGGGCGTCGCTACCCACGATTATCAGCACCTGGGCTACCTTCTGGTTCTCAATTTCCGCCACCGGCGGTGCCGGCAGGCCGGCATCGCGATGAATATCCAGGGCCACCAGCACGGAAGGGTTCTCCGCCAGCATCCTCTTCAGGGTTTTTTCGGAATTGGCGTAAGCCCGGGGGAAGTCCGGGTAGTCATGGATGGTAGTCGAGCGGACCACCGGGATACCGTAATCCTTGCTTAAAGTGTCAGCCAGGACTGCTGCCACCTGGCTGACGCCACCATTCTTGCCGGGGAATTTCGCCTGACCCTCGCTGGGCTGGTAGGATTCCGCGTTGTGGGTGTTGTATATAGCAACCAGGGGGTTTTTAGCGCTGGGGATTTCCCCTTCCGCCGGTGCCGGGGGCGGGCTTTCTTCCGGGGGCGGCTGGGGTAACTCATACTCTTCCTCGGTGGTCAGGAGACGCGTTACCCCGGTACCACCGGGAAAGACTACCAGGGGTGAAGCCAGGACCTGGACGGCGGCGGCCAGGGCGGCCCCGGAATCCTCCGGGGGACTGCTGGCTGCGCGCAGGGCCAGGGTGGGCAGGCCCTCGCTTAAAATCCCCTCCAGGAAGGGCAGGGGAAGCCAGGCGGAATAGCTGGGCAGGGAAAAAGGGAGGGCCTGGGTGGCTTTAACCAGGCGCCAGGTGCCAGCCAGCAGGGAGAAAGCGACCATGAGGGTAAATAATACCTTTGCCAGGCATACTATGAGAGCCCTGGCCTGCCAGCGGGTAATGACGTGAATCCGCAACCCTTCCGCCCCCTCGCTGCTAGCCATTTTATTCCTTAAAGCAATAATTTAGACCTGGAGGATTAACCATGACCGAATCCCAATTAAAACAACTGCTGCAGGCCTACCGGGCCGGTCAGGTGGAACTGGAGAGAGTTATGGAGTACCTGAAGTCCCTGAAGGAAGAGGACCTGGGCTTTGCCAAAGTTGATCACCACCGTGCCTTAAGGAACGGTTTCCCCGAGGTTATTTTCGGCCAGGGCAAAACGAAGGAGCAGGTAGTAGCAATCGCCGCTCACCTGGCTGCTGCCGGTTCTACGGTCCTGGTGACCAGGACTACCAGGGAGGTATACCAGGAGGTCGCCGTCCAATTGCCAGCGGCGGAATTTAACGAGGTAGCGCGGACCATTGTCGTCCCCGCCGGGGAGATTAAACCTACTGGCGGCCGGGTGGCCGTTTTGAGCGCCGGGACGGCCGATCTCCCCGTGGCGGAAGAGGCGGCCGTAACGGCTACCGTGATGGGCAACGAAGTGGAAAGGATATATGATGTGGGGGTAGCCGGCATCCACCGGCTGTTAAGCCGGGTGGAACAGGTTCGCCGGGCGGATGTAGTTATTGTCGTGGCAGGTATGGAAGGGGCCCTGGCCAGCGTAGTGGCCGGCCTGGTCGACCGGCCGGTGATCGCAGTGCCGACCAGCGTTGGTTATGGCGCCAGTTTCGGCGGGCTGGCGGCCCTGCTTACTATGCTCAACAGCTGTGCCGCCGGGATTGGGGTCGTCAATATCGACAACGGCTTTGGCGCTGCCGCCTTGGCCACAACAATTACCCGCCTGAAAAAAGTGACTAGGTGATCAGGAATTGTATATTTTACCTCCTTTTCGGGAATGTTATAGGCAAACCCTGAGGAGGTGATCATATGACCAATTGGGTTGGTGCCGTAGTCCGCTTCGTGGTTTCAGCCCTGGTGCTGATGCTGGTAGGCTTTATCCTCCCTGGCATCAGGGTGGCGGGTTTTACTGGTGCCCTGATTGCGGCCGTCGTTATTGCCATCCTGGGCTGGCTGGCGGAAGCCGTCCTGGGTAAACGGATTTCGCCCCATGGCCGCGGCATCGTTGGCTTTATCGTCGCGGCAGTAGTAATCTATCTGGCTCAATTTATCATTCCCGCTTACTTAAGCGTGAATATCCTGGGTGCTTTACTGGCGGCCCTGGTCATCGGCGTAATCGATGCCTTTGTTCCCACGGAGTTGCGTTAGTAATGTACGGCCAGGCGGGCCGGGCTTTCAGCCCGGCCCGCTTTCTGTTATAATTAAGCCAGATTGCGGGGGAGGAAAAAGATTGT
>JASUSX010000148.1 GCA_030445875.1 Clostridia bacterium | reverse complement strand
TACAGCCTCCCGGGAGCTGCTGGCGGCCCGCCGGCACCAGCAGGAGCAAGAAGAGCTGGTCCGGGGTGGGGAAGAGGCCATCACCGGACTGGAAAAGGCCATGGCCGCTGTAGCCGGCGACCTGCAGGCCGGAGAAGCAGAGCAGCAACAGCTCCAGGCCGAGGTTAAAGTCCTGTCCGAACACGAGGCCTGGCAAAAGCAGAGTGAGTTAAACCGGCTGCGCCAGGAGGCCGGGCGTTTGGAGGGAGATTACCGGCGGGCTGTTGCCCGCAGCCGGGAATGGCAGGAGCGGGCCGGCCGGGTGGCTAGGGAAAGGGAGAAACTGGCAGCAGACCTGGAGATGAATCGGGCCGGCCAGGAGCAACTCCTGGCGGAGATGGCCGCCCGGGCTGATGAGGCGGCCTTCAGCTACCATCCCCTCTATGCCGGCTCCTGGGAAAGCGGCCCGCCGGTAACCGAGCCTTCCTGGCCATCGTGGCTGGCCGACCTGCGCCGGTATGAAGAGCACCTGGGCCGGGCCCTGGGACTCGCCCGGCGCCTGACCCAGCTGGGGGAACGGCGCCGCCTGGCCGAGGTGGAGTTAAGCCGGGCCCGGGAAGAACGGGACGGCTGCGAGGCGGCCGAGCACCGGGCCGAGGCCGCTTACACTTCCACCCTGGCATCCCTGCAGGAGGCCATCTTCGCCTGGCGGCGGAAACTCCAGGTCCTCCCCCTGGCGGAAACCGCCCTGCAGGCCGTCCTGGCCGCTTTAAACCGTTACCCGGAGGTCGACTATGAAACCTGCCGGGTGCCGGTACAGGAGAGTTACCACCAGGCCCGTGAGGCCTTGATGGCCCGCCGGGTGGAGTGGCAGCGGCAACTCCAGGAACACCAGGCGCAAAAAGAGGCTTTAGAGGCCGAATTAAAGGAGTGGCAGACCCGGAAGGAACCCCAGCCCCCGGCGCGGGAGGCGCGCCAGCGGGCACGGCAACGCCGTAGCAGCGGCAGCGGGGCACCCCTTTATGCCGCCTGCGAATTCCGGCCCGGGGTGGAGCCGGCCCTCCAGGCCCGGCTGGAGGCCACCCTGGAGGCCGCCGGGCTCCTGGACGCCTGGCTGAGTCCCGCCGGCCTGATTGGCGTGGCCGATGACGAGGAAGAAACCTGGCTGGAAGCCGCCCCCCTGGCCCTGGGACCAACCCTGGCCGATTTTCTCTACCCGACGCCCCCGGCCGGGAGCGGCCTGACGGAGGACCAGGTGGTCGCCTTCCTGGCGACCATCGCCGTCGAGACGGATTATGCTACCGGAGGGGCGGTCCTCCCGGCAGCCGGCCGCTTCCAGCTGGGCCCCCTGGCCGGGCAGGTCCCCGGCAAGCCCCGGGCGGAATACATCGGCCTGGAAACCCGGCGCCAGACCCGCCTGGCGGCGATCGCCCGCCTGGAAGGGCTGATCCGGGAGGAAGAAGAAGCCCTGGCCCGCTGCCGGGAGGAACTCCGGCGCCTGGAAGAAGAAGAGACTACCCTGCGCCAGGAACTGGCGGCTTTCCCCGGTGGGGAGGAACTGCGTTGCGCCTGGCAGCAGTGGGAGAAGGCCCGCCTGGCCCTGGAGCAGGCCGCGGCTGTGGTGGCGAGCTGCAGCACCCGCCTGGGGGAGATCGCCCGCGAGCAGCAGCAGGTAACGGCCGATCTGCACCAGCTACTGGCCGGTTCCCCCCTGCCGCCCCGGGAAGCCGGCCTGGAGGTAGCCCTGGCCGCTTTACGCCGCTACCGGGAACTGCTCCTGGAATTAAAAGCCGCCTGGCAACAGGGCCGGAACTTGCAGGCCTCTATCGAGCGGGCGACCCGGGACCTGGAGGAAGCCCGCGCCCGGATGGCCCGGGAAGAAGAGGAAGGGACTGGTTTACGCGCCCGCCTGGCCGAGTATCAGGCCCAGGTGGCCGCGGTGGAGAAAATCCTGGCCGACATGGGCCTGGCTGAAATTGACCGGCGCCTGCAGGAGTTGACCGCCCGCCTGGAAGAGTTGGGTCGCACCCTTAAAGCCCTGACGGAGCAGTACCAGCAGCACCGGGAAAACCTGGCCGCAGCCCGGACCCGTTTGGAGGGCCTGACGGCCGAACTGGACCGCCGCCAGGAGGCGACCCGGGTGGCCCGGCAAAACTGGGACGGTGAGTGGCAGCGCCGGTTGCTGGCCGAATGGGAGGCAGTGGCCGACCCGGCCGGCGACGCCGAGCTGGAGCGAGTCCTGCAGCAAATCGTGCGACGATACCGGGAGCGCTGGGAGAAGGTCACCCTGCAGGCGGTTACCAACAGCCTGATGGATGCCTTTCACAGCACCCGCCAGGCCCTCCTTGACTATGTACCGGAACTAATCAGCGACGAGGAGAGCGAGCGGTTACTGGTAGTCTTCCGTCGCGACCGGGACCATCCCCTGACCCCAGCCCTGCTCTTAAAAGAGCTGGAGCAGGCCCGGGCCGAGCAGCAGCTCCTTTTAAGCCAGAAAGACCGCCAGCTCTACGAGGAGATTCTCTTCCACGACGTGGGCAAGACCATCAGCCGGAAGATCAACCGCGCCGAGCGCTGGGTACGGGAGATGAACCGGCTCATGCAGGCGCGCCAGACATCCAGCGGCCTGCGCCTGTCTTTGAAATGGGAGCCGCGCCCGGCCCAGAACGAGCGGGAGATGGATACGGCGGAACTGGTCAAGCTGTTGCGCTTCGACCGCCACCTGTTGCGCGATGAGCAGATTGACCGGGTCATTGAGCACTTCCGCTCCCGCATCAACTGGGCCCGCCAGGAGGTGGAGAGCCAGGATACCCTGCGCCAGCGGATCAAGCAGGTCCTGGATTACCGGGAGTGGTTCCGGTTTACCCTGTATTACGAAAAGGGCGACCAGCCGCGGCGGGAGTTGACGGACAGCCGCTTCAACGTCTTGAGCGGCGGCGAAAAGGCCATGGCCATGTACATCCCCCTCTTTGCCGCCACCTATTCCCGCTATAGCGACGCCCGCGCCGACGCCCCGCGGCTGATCTCCCTGGACGAAGCCTTTGCCGGGGTGGATGAGGAAAACCTCCAGGATATGTTCGGCCTCCTGACGGAAATGGGCTTTAACTATATGATGACCAGCCAGGTCCTCTGGGGGTGCTATGCCACGGTGCCCGGCCTGGCCATCTACGAGCTCTACCGGCCCCGGGGCGCCACCTGCGTCACCCTCTTTCACTACCGCTGGGACGGTTACCAGCGCCACCTGGTCGAAAAGGGGAGCGGCGACGCCACCGGCGCTGACCTTCAGGAAGCCCTCGCCGAGGTGGCCGCCGGGAAAGACAGCGATCCTGGTTGATAACGGCGCTCCCCGTTACCCCGGTTGAATCGCATCCAGTTAGTCGTGATGAAGGTATAGAGATGCTCTGGCCGTGGCCAGGAGCAAGGCGATCGCCATATGAAAAAATGGACTCCGAGCTAAAAATAGCAGCAGGGGATTGGTTGCCTGGAGGTTTATATGATCGATCTGCTTACTTACCTGCAGCAACCGGGGTTCAAGCGCTTCTGGGACGCCGTACGCGCCAGGTATGTCGCCCTGGGCCGGGTAGGGGGCCGCATCCAGCTGACCGGCTTGACCCCGGAGGAACAGGAAACCCTGGGGGGCTTTTTGGGCCGTGACCTGGCCGGCCACGACCGCCTCCAGGTAAGCCTGGCCACGATTGAAAAGGTCCTGCAGGCCAGCCGCTGGCAGGTTGACCTGCCGGCCTGCCTGGAAGCTTATTACGACGAAACCATCAACACCCGGCCGGAAATGAATGCCGCCCGGGAGCGGGCCCGGGAGGGTTTTTGTGCCCGGGCCATGGCCCTGGCCGGGCAGGAAGTTTCCCGGCGGTGGCTGGCCGGCCTGTTGAACAGCCAGACTGCCGGTTACCGTACCCTGGCCGGCCTTTACCAGGAGGACCCGGAGGAGGCCCTCGCCCTGCTGGCCACCTGTTGCCGGGCCCTGGAGGAAATTGCCCGGGGTATCCCGGGCCAACCCTTGCCCATCTTTGCTGCCCGGCTGACAGGCGATCCCCATGCCCTGGACCAGGACCGGCCCCTGGGCCGGCTTTTCTGGCACGCCCTCCTGTTTTACCTGCAAGTACCGGATGCCGACGGCAGCGCTGAACAGCGGCGCGAACTCTTGCGGCGGGTAGGTATCCAGGATGACGACCTCTCCTCCAACGTCCTGGTGGCGGGCTTGAGGGTTAACGCCGGGGATCCCCTGGCCCCCCTTCTGGCGGCGGCCGGTAACAACCCCCTTATTTTACCGCTCCGTTACTTGAACCGGCCGGTGGCCTGGGAGCCCGGCCCGGTGTACGTAGTAGAGAACCCGGCGGTCTTCAGCATCCTGCTGGCGGCTGCCGGCCCGGACCGGGGGCCGGCCCTGGTCTGCCCGGCGGGGCAGCCCAGCGTGGCCGCCTGGACCCTCCTGGACCAGCTGGTGGCTGCCGGCTGCCAGCTTTACTATGGCGGCGATTTCGACCCGGATGGTCTGGGCATTGGCCTGGCCTGCCAGCAACGCTACGGGGCCGCTTTTCACCCCTGGTTTTTTGATACGACGGCCTACCACCTGGCACCCCGGGGAGTGCCCCTGACGGACCGGCAGCGCCGCCACCTCGCCGGTATAACGATCCCCTGGGACAAAGGGCTGGTAGCGGCCATGCTGGACCGGGGCCTGGCCGTTTACCAGGAGACGCTGGTGCCGGCCATGGTAAACTTTATGAATTCAATCCAGACCGCCCGGGGTATTTTTAAAAACTACTGAATGCGCGGCCGCGCCCCAGGGCCAGGAGGTGGCGGTAGAAGACGCGGATAACGTGGGGGCAATCCTTGGCCCAGGTTTTCCCGGTCGCCGGTAAAATAGTAAATAACGGTAGATTGACGTCCCGTTTCGATCTGCGATAAACAGGAGCAAGACCACTCGCCACGGCCTCCTGCCAGCGGATTGGCCGCCTGGGAACCCAACCTTCTTAAATGTTGCTATAACCAGAGGCCGCTATCGCCTCTATATTTTTCATCACATCCCTTTGGCCGTCGAACAGGCTGCTTCCTTGCTGAAAGCAAGAAGCTGGAGGAAATAGAATTTAAACTTCACGTTAATTTCAGATATCCTTTACTTTGTTTAATAGCCTCTTTTAAAACATCGTCAACTTGTTCTTTGCCGGCGGCTTGTCTGAGATACTCCATATCTATTTCCTCTCTATGGAGCGCCAGCAGTTTCGCAGCCCACCGGGCGTCGGCAGGGCTCTTCCAGAATTTTGCTGCTGCTAACCGGTCAATTATCAAGTCTTCTACTCCGATTATATAATCCTCCAGGCCGTTTATTTCCACCGTCGTCA
>JASUSX010000147.1 GCA_030445875.1 Clostridia bacterium | reverse complement strand
GGTTCTAGCCAGGAGGCATAGATAACAATATGGGCCAGAGTTTTTGTTTCGGCTGCAGTCGGGAGAACCCCATTGGCCTGCACCTGGAGTGTTTCCCCCAGGAGGACAGGACGTGGGCGGTATATTTCACCCCGACGCGCTACCACGAGAGTTACAACGGTATCATGCACGGCGGCCTGGTAACCACCATCCTGGACGAACTGCTCGGTAACCATCTGGTCAAAGGTCGGGGCAGGTGGGCGGTGACCGCCCGCCTGGAGGTACGCTTTCGCCAACCCATTCCCACCGGGCAACAGGTAAAATTTGTCAGCCGGATTATCAAGGAGCGGGGCCGCCTTTTCCAGATGGCAGCCCGGGCCGAGCTGCCCGACGGCCGAATCGCTGTGGAAGCCAGGGCCGAGATGATGGCATCCAATACATAACTTGCGATAGGTAACTATCATAGCTATATTGAACAAATGGAAACGGTCATATAGTGTTGTTAGAAAGTTAGCAATCTACTGCCTCAACATGCAATATTTTGAACGGCAGGGACAGCCATGGTGAGCAAACACCGCCTGCTCCTGGTCGATGATCATACTCTAATCCGCAAGGGCCTGCGCCTGCTCATGGCCGGCTGGGAAGGCTTCGAAGTGGTAGGCGAGGCCGGCGACGGCCAGGAAGCCATCGAGCTGGCCCTGGAGCTGCAGCCGGATATTGTCCTCATGGACATCTACATGCCCCGCCTGGATGGCCTGGAGGCAACCCGCCGCCTGAAAGCCCTGCTGCCGGAAATAAAAGTCGTCATCCTGACGGTGGCTGACGACGACGAGGCCTTCCGGGCGGCCCTGGAGGTCGGCGCCGAAGGTTACCTCTTAAAAACCGTCGAACCCCAGCACCTCTACTACCTGCTCCAGGAGGTAGCCCGCGGCGAGGTACCCCTGGCTTCCGCCCTGACGAAGAAGATCCTGCCCCAGCTTAAAGCCCAGGAAAAAGGCGACCTTTTAAGCCCGCGGGAAAAAGAGGTGCTAACTCTAGTTGCCCGCGGTCTTAGCAACCGGGAAATCGCCGGCCGGCTCTTCATCAGCGAGAATACCGTTAAAAACCACCTGCGCAGCATCCTGGAAAAACTGCAGACCAAAAACCGCCAGCAGGCCGTCCATTACGCCCTGCAGCACGGTCTGGTAAAGTTAAGGGAATAGGTCTGGCGGCCAGGGCATCCCGTATAAGCGGCAAATTTAAAGGAATAGTCCGAAAGGACTATCATAATTAGTCCTTCCTGGTCTGCCTGGGGATAAGAAAGAAGGTTTATGTTAAAAGTGAACTTCCTGGCAAGGCGAGGGCGAGCTCTTTCTTGGCGGTAGAGGGTATTTAAAAGCAGGAGAAAGGAGGTTATCGTGAGGTAAGTTCTAGATGATACTTTCACACTTCTATCCAGGCCATAAAGTGACAAGAGAAAGTAATGATAAGGTTGACGCTATTTTTTTAAAAGTTATCCTTGTGATGGCACCTGCAAGTACATAGTCTTCAGGAGGTGGAGATTAATGTCCGTAGCCTATGCCCGCCAGGCAGAGTGGGGTATACCCCAGCTCTATCTTTTACCTGCGGCAAAATTAAACCCCTTCCTCGAGGAGTTAAAGGAGTATTATACCGTCATCGGCCCGGTAGCCAGAGGCAAGGAATTCGTCTTCGCGCCGGTAGCGAAGCCCGAAGAACTGGCACTTAGCTATCAAACCACCCTGTTGCCGCCCAAGAAAGTGCTGCACCTCCCCTTTGAAGTCCTCTTTTCCTTCCACGAAGACCAGCAAATCGTCGAAACCGCACCGGAGCAGCGGCCCCAGGTCATCTTCGGCATTCATCCCTGTGATGTCCACGCCATCTTAATCCTGGATAAAGCCTACACTGCTGAATATCCCGATCCTTACTATATTGCCAAACGCCGCAATACCCTCCTGGTGGCCCTCAACTGCGCGGAACCGGGGGAAAACTGCTTCTGCCAGTCCCTGGGCACCGGGCCGGATCTAAAGGAAGGCTACGACCTCCTGCTGACCGACCTGGGCCACAGCTATCTCATCGAGGTCGGCAGCCCCCGGGGCCGGGAATTAGTCCAGACCATGGACCTGGCTCCTGCCCCCCGGGTAGCTATGGTCGAGAAACAAAAGGTGCTGGAAAATGCCCGGCGCAAGTTTCATAAGAAACTCAATACCCAGGGCTTGCCTGAACTCCTGGAAGAAAACTTCCGCCACCCCATCTGGGAAGAACTCATGCACGAGTGCCTGGCGTGCGGTTCCTGCACCATGGTCTGCCCCACCTGCTTCTGCTACAACGTGGTAGATAAGATTGACCTCAATCTCAAGAGCGGCAAGCGCCAGCGGGAATGGGATTCCTGTATGTTGCTGGAATACGCCCAGGTGGCCCTCGGCCATAACTTCCGCAAAGACCGGGATGCCCGGGTGAAACAGCGGATTTACCATAAACTGGTATACTATGAACCCCAGTTTGGTACCCTGGGCTGTGTCGGTTGTGGCCGCTGCATCAAGACCTGTGTCAAGAAAATCGACATCACCGACGTCATCAGCCGCCTGGGGGGGGGAATAGGGGTGTTCAATCCTTTTAAGCCCGAACGCGCCGCCATTAAGGAGATTATAAGGGAAACCGCAGATACCACCACCTACACCTTCAGCTTCATAGATAATGGTGTGCGCCAGGAATTCCGGTTCCGGCCAGGTCAGTTTAACATGCTCACCATCTTCGGCATCGGCGAGGCGCCCATTTCCATCAGTTCCAACCCGGCCGACCAGGAGACTTTCCAGCACACCGTCCGCCATGTGGGCAACGTAACCAAATTCTTAAGCAAGATGCAGCCCGGCGATACGGTGGGTATACGGGGACCTTATGGTACAGGCTGGCCCCTGGATGTTTTGCCCATCAAGAACCTGCTCATTGTTGCCGGCGGTATCGGCCTGGCACCTTTAAGGCCGGTTATCCAGGAAGTCATCAATCGCCGCCAGGAATTTGGCCAGGTGGAAGTCCTTTACGGTGCCCGCACCCCGGCCGAACTCCTTTATCCCGCTGAATATGACGCCTGGCGCCAGGCAGGGATAACCTTACGCCTGACGGTAGACGCCGTACCAACCGGTGTCACCTGGGACGGACAGGTAGGAGTGGTCACCGACCTTTTCCGGTATATGTCTTCCCGGCCGGAAGAAACCACCGTTTTTACCTGTGGCCCGGAGATCATGATGACCTACGTTGTGAAAGGGTTGCTGGCCCGGGGTTTCCGGCCGGAACAGATCTACGTCTCCCTGGAACGGCGCATGAACTGCGGTGTCAAAAAGTGCGGCAAGTGCCAGATCGGCCCCAAGTTCGTCTGCCGCGACGGCCCGGTTTTTGCCTATGCCGAACTTTTAACCTTACCGGAAGACGTTTTAGGAGGTGCGGCCAGGTGAGCAAACCCCGTGTTGCTGTCTATAAAATGAGTTCCTGCGCCGGCTGCCAGCTGGAGATCCTCAACCTGGAACCCATCCTGCTGGATCTCCTGGGGGCAGTGGAATTAAGTTATTTCGTCATGGCCCGCCGGGAAAACGAGCCCGGCCCCTACGACATCGGCCTGGTGGAAGGCGCCATCACCTGCGGCGAAGAAATTGAGCGGTTGAAAAAAGCCCGCCAGGAGTGCCGCCTGCTGGTGGCCCTGGGTTCCTGTGCCTGTTACGGCGGCCTGCCTTCCATTAAAAACTGGCAGCCCCAGCGGGTGGTGGAAAGCCGCGTCTATGACAACCTGGCGGCCATCCATTCCACCACTGCCTACGGCATCGACTACTACGTACCGATCGATGCCTACCTCAAGGGCTGCCCGGTAAGCCGGGAGGAATTGCTGGATTTTATTAAGAGCACCCTGCTGGGTGTGCGGCCCTATTTAAGGCCCCACAGCGTCTGCGTGGAATGTAAGCTGCACGAAAACGTCTGCCTTTTCGTCACTGATGGGGCCATCTGCCTGGGGCCGGTCACCACAGCCGGTTGCGGCGCCCTCTGCCCTTCCCGGGGTAAACCCTGCGACGGCTGCCGCGGCCCGGCCAACGACGCCAACACCGTCTCCCTGGCCCAGACCATGGCTGCTTACGGCCTGCATCACAGTGACATTGCGCGTTATTTCCGCAAGTTCGCCGGCATGACGCCGGAATTCAGCAAAGGGGCGGAGGCTGTATGACGGAACAGACCATCCAGGTCGACTACATCGCCCGGGTTGAGGGCGAAGGGGCTTTAAAGATTAAAGTCAAGGACGGCAATATCAGCGAACTGCAGCTCAAGATCTTCGAACCACCCCGCTTTTTCCAGGGCTTCCTGGTAGGGCGGCGTTACGACGAAGTGACGGGCATCGTCTCGCGCATTTGCGGCATTTGCCCCGCTTCCCACCAGCTGACAGCCATCCAGGCCCTGGAAGACGCCCTGGGCGTGGA
This sequence comes from Clostridia bacterium, assembly GCA_030445875.1. Classification (GTDB taxonomy): domain Bacteria; phylum Bacillota; class DSM-521; order Neomoorellales; family Neomoorellaceae; genus Neomoorella. Next base: position 962 of record JASUSX010000147.1, on the reverse strand, counting down.
GGTCAGCCAGCAGACAAAGGATTTGCGCCTGCTGCTGGCCTTGAGCCAGTGGATCCAGAGCCATACCCTGCACATCTATTTCCTGGCCCTGCCCGATTTTTTGGGCTATGAAAGCGCCATCGCCCTGGCCAAAGACCACCTGCCGGCGGTGCAAAGGGCTTTAGAACTCAAGCGCCTGGGTAATGATCTCACCATGCTGGTTGGCGGCCGGGAGGTGCATCCCGTAACGCCTGCCGTCGGCGGCTTTACCTCCGTTCCCAGCCGGCAGGAACTGCAGGCCATCGGCGAGCGCCTGGCAGTCGCCCGGGCCGACGCCCTGGCCACCATCGACCTGGTCGCTTCCCTGTCCATCCCCGCCCTGGAACGGGATTGCGAGCACGTCGCTTTAAGCGACGCTGACGGTTATGCCGTCAACGGCGGCCGCCTGGTTTCCACCAAAGGCCTGAACATCCCGGCCTGGCAGTACCGCAGCCATATTAAGGAGCGCCACCTGGAGCATTCCAACGCCCTCCACTCTTACATTGAAGGCCGCGGTAGTTTCCTGGTGGGACCCCTGGCCCGGGTTAACCTCAACCTGGAAAAACTAACCCCCGCCGCTCGTAAGATAGCCAGAGAAACCGGGGTTTTCCCCACCGGCAATCCCTTTTACAGCGCCCTGGCCCGGTCCATTGAACTCCTGCACAGCATCGATGCCTGCCTGGCACTAATCGACCGGCTGGACCCCCGGCCGGATAACGTGCCCTATACCGTCCAGGCCGGGCAGGGCTTTGCCATCACCGAAGCACCGCGGGGCATCCTTTATCACAGCTACCGCCTCAATAACCAGGGCCTGATTGAAGAGGCGGATATCGTTACCCCGACGGCCCACAACGTAGCCAGTATGGAGGATGACCTGCGGGTCTTTGCCCCCGGCGGCCTTGACCTGACTATTGAAGAAGCCACCCTTAAGTGTGAAATGGTTA
>JASUSX010000146.1 GCA_030445875.1 Clostridia bacterium | reverse complement strand
GTGCTCTTCCGATCTTGTAAATATTATATATTTTGTGGCAACCATGGTCAAGGGCTGAATAAGCCCAGTGAACTACCCGCTCGGGTCAACCTCTTTTGCCGCCCTGGGGGAAGCCATTCATGTCTATCTCATTCCTCGAGATCTAACCTCTAAGTAGGTGTAGATGATAACAATCAGGTTTAATCAATGATGACAATTTCTTCCGCCTCTAGCCAATCCTTTACTCTCTGGATATCACGTTCTTCCTTGAATTTAAACCATTTTTCCCGGCAAGCGGGGTAGCGGGCTAACACATCCTTAAACCGGCGAAAGGCCCCTTTGCCTTGGATAGCTACCTCCAGTAAATCGTGAACATGGGCCTCATCTATTTCGCTGATAAAATCCTCCATATCAGCGTATCCCTCATAGCTTTCTATATAGGGAATCCGGAGGTAGCGTTCAAAATTGGCGTCGATTTCCTCCGTTAGTCGCTCATGTTCTTCTGGATCGGTGAAGCTATCGGGCACATAAAGTATTTCGCCCGTTTCCAGGTCTAAGAAAAACATTTCATTTACGGAACCACACTCAAAAGCACCGAGAAGTTCTGTGAAATCAACCTTCAGCTTTTTGGGCATAAAAATTCACCTCACCAATATGTCTACCCCTCCTGGGGGGTGACGCTAAATATAATTTCCTGTAATTTATTTCGCTAAAAAATCGAGTAATCCTTTTTGCGGCAAGAGACAAAAGTATCGGGTGTGAGTAAGGGATGCTTTATCATGACTCACGGTGCTGTCAAAGTCCAGCCCTTGACACCGGGACCAAAGTACCATATAATCATCTGCGGTGGTGCCCATGCTTGACCAGCTGGCCCGGGTGGCCCGCCTTTATGACTTTTACGGCCCCCTCCTTACCCCCAAGCAAAGGCACTGGCTGGAACTTCACTATCACCACGACCTTTCCCTGGGGGAGATCGCCGATGGGGAGGGTGTCAGCCGCCAGGCCGTTTACGATGGCCTGCAACGGGCTATCAAAGCCCTGGAGGACTACGAAACGCGCCTGGGATACCTGCAACGGGATCTATCCTTGCGGCAGCGACTAATGGAAGCTATCAACCATCTGCAGAATTACCGCCGTGACGGTTGCGAGGGGGAACTGGTGCAGGTCGGCCGGATCCTGCAAGAACTCCTGGAGTTACCGGAGGGTAGTACAGGGAAAACGGAAACCCGCTCCAATTACCACTAACTAGAAGACGTTTTCCTCCCCTGCCAGTGCCGGGCATAAGCGCGAATATGGTTTGCCTGGGTGATATGTTAAGCACCACGGGGTTTAATGTTATTTTATTTAGCTATCGTCCATAAAACGGAGAGGGAGCGGAGCAGGTAGGGAGAAAGGTCGGGGTAAATAGTTAAGCAGGATTTAACCAGGATTTAACTCGGATAGCCAGGCGGATTTTAAATCACCAACGGAGGTGGTGAAACAGGTGGCCGTCTTTGCTTCCCTGGCGGATAAGCTCCAGGAGACTTTCAAGAAACTCAGGGGTAAAGGTAAACTGTCCGAAGCCGACGTTGCGGCAGCCATGCGGGAGATCCGCCTGGCCCTGCTAGAGGCCGACGTCAACTTCAAGGTAGTTAAGGATTTCATCAACCGCGTTAAGGAGCGGGCTGTAGGCCAGGAAGTTATGCAAAGCCTGACCCCCGGCCAGCAAGTGGTCAAGATTGTCCATGAGGAACTGGCGGCCCTTATGGGCGGCAGCGAGAGCAAAATCAACTGGGCCAGCCAGCCGCCGACGGTGATCATGCTGGTCGGCCTGCAGGGCGCCGGCAAGACCACTACCGCCGCCAAGCTCGCCCGCCTGGTGCAGAACCAGGGTCGCCGGCCCCTGCTGGTAGCCGCCGACGTTTACCGCCCCGCAGCTATCAAGCAACTTCAGGTTCTGGGAGAACAGTTAAAGATCCCGGTCTTCAGCATGGGGGAAGGGAGTAAGCCGGTGGATATTGCCCGGGCGGCGCTAGAACACGCCCGCGGCCATGGTAGTAATCCGGTGATCCTGGACACGGCTGGCCGCCTGCATATCAATGAAACTATGATGGCGGAACTGGCGGCAATAAAAGCAGCAGTCAACCCCCAGGAGATCCTGCTGGTGGTCGACGCCATGACCGGCCAGGACGCGGTCCAGGTAGCCTCCGCCTTCAACCAGCAACTGGGCCTGACCGGGGTCATCCTCACCAAACTCGACGGCGATACCCGCGGCGGCGCCGCCCTTTCTGTCCGGGCCGTTACCGGTTGTCCCATCAAGTTTGTTGGTATGGGGGAAAAGACCGACGCCCTGGAGACCTTCCACCCGGATCGCCTGGCTTCCCGCATTTTGGGGATGGGGGACGTCTTAAGCCTGATTGAAAAAGCCCAGGCTAACCTGGATGTCGAGCAGGCTAAAGAACTCCAGCGCAAGATACGCCAGCAGGAATTTACCCTGGAGGATTTCCTGGAGCAAATGAAACAGGTAAAGAAGATGGGCCCGCTGGAAGAGATATTAAATATGCTTCCCGGCGCCGGGAAAATGAAGCAACTCAAGGACCTCCAGATTGATCCCAAAGAGATGGTTCATACAGAAGCCATTATCCAGTCCATGACCAGAGAAGAAAGGCGCAACCCGGGCATTATCAACGGCAGCCGTAAACGGCGCATCGCTGCTGGCAGCGGGACGCGGGTTCAGGAAGTAAATCGCTTGCTGCGCCAGTTTGAGGAGGCCCGGAAGCTGATGCACCTTTTCAGCGAGGGCGGCGGCAAGAAAAAAATGAAAGGCCGCCTGCCTTACCCCTTTTAAGGAGGTGACTTAGATGGCAACGAAGATTCGCTTGAAGCGGATAGGGGCAAAAAAAGCACCCTTTTATCGCCTGGTGGTAGCCGATTCCCGTGCGCCCCGCGATGGCAGGGTAATTGAGGAAATCGGCTATTACAACCCCGTTAAACAACCGGCCGAAATCAAGGTGGACGAAGAAAAGGCCCTGCGCTGGCTGGGCACCGGGGCGCAGCCTTCGGAAACAGTCCGGGCCCTGCTTAAAAAAGTTGGTGTCTGGCAGAAATTCCAGTCTGCCAGGGAAGCCAGGTAGGGGGGAAGACTATGCAAGATTTACTGCTCACCCTGGCCCAGGCCCTGGTAGATCACCCCGACCAGGTAAGCGTCAGCCAGGTAGAAGGAGAAAAGTCGGTGATCCTGGAACTCAGGGTAGCCCAGGAGGATATGGGCAAGGTGATCGGCAAACAGGGCCGTATCGCCCGGGCTATCCGTACCCTGGTCAAGGCGGCAGCGGCCCACCAGGGTAAGCGGGTAATGGTCGAGATTATCCAGTAAAGATGGCAGACGCAAGGGTTGACGTCGGTAAAATCGTGGCCAGCCACGGCATCCTGGGGGAAGTAAAAGTCGAACCGTGGACCGATTTCCCCGAACGCTTCCGGCCCGGTACCAGGTTGCTATTACAGCATAAGGGTGGGACCAGCCGGGTAACGGTCAGGGAAGCCCGTTCCCAGGGGAGGTACCTGCTCCTGAAATTAGCAGAAATAAACGATGCCGACCAGGCCAGAGCCTGCCAGGGGGCAGTCCTCCAGGTAGAACCATGGGAGGTGGAGCCCCTCCCGCCGGGGCACTATTATATCTTTCAGCTCCTGGGTAGCCGGGTTTTCACAACCAGCGGCCAGTTCCTGGGGACGCTGACGGATGTAATAACCACCGGGGCCAATGATGTTTATGTAGTTACCGGTGCCGGTCAAAAGGAGATACTAATCCCAGCGTTAAAAGAGGTGGTACGCCATATTAACCTGGCCAGGAGGGAAATTTGCGTCGAAGTACCACCTGGTTTGCTGGATTAGGGGGACTGGCCTTTGCGCGTTGATGTCCTGACTATCTTCCCCGAGATGTTTAGCGGGTTTCTGGCTACCAGTATCATCAAACGGGCGCGGGAACAGGGCCAGCTGGCCGTAAACCTGGTTGACATCCGCAACTACGCCAGGAACAAGCACCGAAACGTCGACGATTACCCCTTCGGCGGCGGGCCGGGCATGGTAATGATGGCGGAACCCCTGTTTCTGGCGGTGGAGGACCTGTTAGCGGGAAGGGGAAGAGAAAGGCCGCCGATCATTCTCATGTCGCCCCAGGGTGCAGTATTTAAGCAAGCCCTGGCAGAAGAACTGGCTGAGCAGGAACACCTGATCCTGATCTGTGGCCATTACGAGGGCATAGATGAAAGGGTCAGGCAGGCACTGGTCACCCGGGAGATATCAATCGGCGATTACGTCCTCACAGGCGGTGAATTACCGGCGATGGTCATTATTGACGCCGTTACCCGCCTGCTGCCGGGGGTACTGGGTGATCCGGCCGGGGCCAGGGAGGACTCCTTCGCCATGGGGCTGCTGGAGTATCCTCAGTATACCCGACCGCGTTCCTTTCGTGGCCTGGAGGTACCAGAAGTTTTGCTGACGGGTAACCATGAGCAGATACGCCGCTGGCGGCGGCGCCAGGCCCTGGAACGAACCTGGCGACGGCGTCCCGATTTGCTGGCCGGGTTGCAATTAACCCGGGAGGACCAAGAAATCCTGGCGGAGATCGCCGGACAGGCCGGGGATGAAGGCTAGCCAAAGGCCCCTGCCCCCGGGCCCTGGCCCGGACCGGAATTTGTTTTCCCAAGAAAACGTGATATAATAAGGGCTGGTTTTACTGGCCGGGAAAGGAGGGGTTAGAGTTGCAGATTATTGAGGCCCTGGAAAAGGAACAGATCCGGGCGGATATTCCTCCCTTTAAGCCGGGAGATACTGTACGGGTGCACGTCAAGGTTGTTGAGGGCAACCGGGAAAGGATCCAGGTCTTTGAAGGAACGGTAATTGGCCGGCGCGGGCGGGGGATAAATGAAACCTTTACCGTACGCCGCGTTTCCTATGGCGTAGCTGTGGAGAGGATTTTCCCCGTTAACTCACCGCGTATCGACCATATTGAAGTGACACGCCATGGCCGGGTGAGGCGCGCTAAACTTTACTACCTGCGCGGGCGGGTTGGTAAGGCAGCCCGGATTAAAGAAGAGCGGTAACATAGTCAAGCAACGGGACTGGTGGCCGAATCAGTCCCGTATTGACTAATAGGGGGCATCGACCTTTGCAGGAAACCAAAGGTACCGCCTGGTGGTGGGATTTAACCCAATCCCTGATAATCGCTGCCATTCTGGCTCTGATTATCAGGAGCTTTCTCTTTACGCCTTTTTATATACCCTCCGAATCCATGGAGCCTACCCTTTATCCAGGGGATCGGATTATCGTTAATCGCTTGATCTATCGTCTGGGAGAACCCCAGCGGGGCGATGTGGTAGTCTTCCATTACCCCCTGGACCCCAGCCGGGATTATATTAAACGGGTGGTAGCTATAGGCGGAGATACTGTCGAGGCCAGGCATAATACCCTCTATATCAACGGCCAGCCC
>JASUSX010000145.1 GCA_030445875.1 Clostridia bacterium | reverse complement strand
TGGATTATGGGCCCGAGGCTTACGGTAATTTCCTCAAATTATGCCAGCAGTATGATCTGGAGGTCGCGCCCCATATAGTGGTGGGCCTCCATTACGGCCGGCTACTGGGGGAGATCGAAGCCCTGCGGATGATCAGCAGCGTCCAGCCACGCCACCTGGCCATTGTTATCCTGACTCCCCTCAGGGACACCCCCATGGCCGGGGTGACTCCGCCGTCAATAGAGGATTGCGGCCGCCTCCTGGCCCTGGCGCGGCTGGCCAATCCCTACGCTTACCTCTCCCTGGGCTGTGCCCGGCCGGCCGGGTATCAAAGACCTTTGCTGGAGCAGTATGCCCTCAACGCCGGGGTCAACGCCATAGCTTACCCTGGCCCGGAAACTATCACCCTGGCCAGGGAAATGGCCCTGGCGGCCGAGTTTAGCGACCGCTGCTGTACCCTAACGGGCGAGTAAGGATAGTATCTGGGGGTTGACGGGTTTAAGGGGGGAGAGTTCGTATTCCTGCCGGTTTTCGTTTATTTCTGGTATAACGGGAAGGGATAGGCCGGTGTTCCGGAGGTTAGCCACGGACCGGGCAATCCCCGGCGGGGGTGGCTGTTGCCTTTGCGCCAGGGCTTTGGCCTGCCAGAGATCCAGGCCCTGGGGACAGTTCTCCTGGCATAGCCAGCAGTTGGTGCAGTTCCACACGGCAGGGTTTGGTTCGTCTTTTTCCCAGGAGCCAGGGAAGGATGCCCTACCCAGCCTCTGGACCGGGCAGACGCGACGGCAGGCACCGCAGTGCAGGCAATCAGCTAACAAGGGTCAGGAGCCTCCTTAAAGCCCGGCTGGTGAGGCCTAGGTGGGCCGGGGCCAGGCCTAGGGCCAGGCCCATCAGCTGGGGCAAGAAGATAATAGGGAAGGGGGTACCGTGAAGGTACTGCGGCTGGAGCCGCTGGAGTAAAAGGTGGCAGTTGCCGCAGGCCGTTACAGCCAGGTCGGCACCGGAAGCCTGCATCTCCGCCACCCGGTTTTTACCCATCGCCAGGGCTAGTTCCGGTTGTATCATGTACAGGCTGGAGCCGCAACACTGGTATTCCCCGGGATAGGGTACGGCAATGGCGCCGGCAAGGCTGACCAGGTCTGCCATGGTACGGGGTTTTAAGGGGTCATCAAATTTCATGACCTCACCGGGCCGGTAGACCTGGCAGGGGTAAACCGGATTGACTTGGAAAGGAAGGGGTCGGGTGACCATGGCCTGCAGCTCCCGGCGCCGCTGCCACAACACCTGGATCAAATGCTCTACCTGGACCGGCCCGGTTAGGGCCAGACCGGCCTGGCCCAAGCGGGTATTTACCTGTTCCCGGAGTTGCGGGTCCGCCTGGAACCTTTGCTGGAAGCGCCGAAAGGTATTGGTGCAACCGCCGCACAGGGTGACGACAGGCGCGTCTACCTTCTCGGCCAGAGCAAGGTTATAGGCTGTGTAATTAACCCAGCTGGGGGTAACCCCTTCTAAAAAGGAACCGCAGCACAGGGTTTCGGGCAGGCTGGTTACGCGGTAACCTAGATGTTGTAATAAAACCTTTGCCGCCAGTTCGTATTCCGGGAAGCGGTATAATACCAGGCAACCGGGGTAGAGGATAATTGTTTCTGGCATTAGCTCACCTACTTTAACCAGTAGTAGTGCAAAAATCGTGCCATACCGGAGCGGGAGCGACCAGGTTTGAGATTAGATAAAAAATAGAGTTCAGTGTGGGAGGTCGTTAACTGGATGATTGGCGGGGCAACAAAGTTGATTACCATCTGTCTTAAATTAATACATTTATAAGTTTGGGTCTTAAATTACTACAGCGCATGTGTTAAAATAGGACAAACCCTTTGGCGAGCAGGAGCAATAAACGTTTGTGACCCCTTGAACACACTACTGGCATAGAAATTGCATTATGTATTTGGCTGAAGAGGGATATAGTTGCCTGCATAATGGAGGTGAGGGCTGGAATTAGTCCTGTTGTTTTTTCCTTGTCCAGCGAAGAAAGGGGGAAAAATGATGGAAAAGAAGAAACAAATCCTGTTGTGGATGGTTATCTCGATGATTATCGGGTACCTGCCGTGGTACAACTTCTCTGCCGTGCTGAAATACATCTCGGCAGAATTTCATCTCAACGCCTCGGACACGGGCATGATCATTGCTGCCTTTCAGGCCGGTTATGTGATTGTCGTCCTAATCACAGGATGGCTGGCGGATAGGATTGGTACCAAAAGGGTTGTCCTTTATGCCACTTTGTTAACCGGTATTTTCTCTACGGCCTTTGTTTTTGTGGTCCAGGACAAGTGGACGGTTTTAATTATGCGCCTCCTTACTGGTTGCGCGGCCGGCGCCATTTATGCGCCGGGGATGGCCCTCCTTTCCAACTGGTTTGCCCCCAGTGAGCGGGGTGGCGCCCTGGGTGCTTATACCGCTGCCCTGACGGCAGCTTCGGCGGGCGGCTACTTTGTGGCTGCGCCCATTGCAGCAGCTTCGGGCTGGCGCGCTGGTATGCTGTGGACCTCGGTGCCGGTCTTCATTGCCTTTCTTATTATTCTGCTGTTCGTCCAGGAAAAGCCTGCCGCTGGCGTTCAATTTGATGGTGCTCCGGGGATCCCTACCGCTCTACCAGGGGGGATAATGCCAGCCCCGGAGGGTGGGTACGCTGGCCCGAGCCTGATCACCCTCTCCTATATGGGCCATATGTGGGAACTCTATGCCTTCTGGGGCTGGATCGGACCTTATATGGTAGCTACAGCCAGCGCCGCCGGTATGGCTGCTGCTGCGGCGGTTAAATGGGGCGGCCTGATGGCGGCCTGCATTACCCTTATCGGTGCTCCGGCTGTCTGGATGATGGGTATTTTGGCCGATAAAATTGGTCGTACTAAAGCCATTTTGTTGGGCTCTACCTGCAGCCTGATCGCTGAGTTCTTCTTCGGCTATTTAATTAACAAGTCGCTGACCATGGTTGTGCTGGTAGGCCTCTGGATTGGCTTCTGGGTTATTTCTGACTCGGCCATTTATAAAGCCGGTTTAACCGATATGGTAGCCCCCCGGATCAGGGCTACGATTCTGGGGTTGCAGTCGGCGATCGGCTACTCCATGACCATCATTGCTCCTATTGCCTTTGGCAAGATTCTCCAGGCTTATAATGCCACCACCGATCCCACTGCAGCCAGGGTATGGGGCCCGGCCTTTGTGGCCCTGGGGATAGGAGCCATTGTAGCCCCGGTGGCGGCCCTCATTCTGCGCTCCCTGCCCCAGGCGAAACTGATGACCGGCGGCAAGATGTAGGGTAGGGGGAGGTCAATGGCTATCCAAGCAGGCCTGTACTGGCAAACAGGCACCGCGGCGTTGCTGGCCACTGTTAAGGAGCAGGTGGAGGCAGTATTTCCGGCCGTCAAATGTACCCCCCTTGCTCCCCTGGAACCCCCTGCTGCCGGGTGGGACACCTTCCGGGGTCAGTACGACGTGCATTGCCTCCTGGACGTTTGCCAGCTGCCGGCAGGCTATGATCTGGTCCTCTGGCTGGTCCAGGTGGATATAGGCGATCCCTGGCACAGCTACCTTTTTGGGGCTGCCAGTCAGAGAAAGGCGGTCGTCTCGGCTGCCCGCCTGGTAAGCCAGGAGGATATAGGGAAAGAGGCCGGCCATGAAATAGGGCACCTCCTGGGTCTATCCCACTGCCGTAATGAGTGTTTAATGCGGCCCTCCCGGACGAGCCGGGGGGTACAGGGCAAGATGGGCAGGTTATGCAGCCCCTGCCAGGGGGTTCTGGCAGCTCGGGGAGGTGGTGATCTACAAAATAAGTGAGGGCCGGATGGGTAAAAAGGCCTGGTTTTATTTAGGACCAACTTTTAGATTGGAGGTAGAGTAAGGCCATGGCTAATTTTACGCGCTTACACGAAGACCTGGACAAGTATGCCGTAGCCCGCAACGTTCCGGTGACCGTGGGTGGCAAAACGGTGATTGCGGACCGGGTGGTGAAATCCGCCTGCCCCCATAACTGTTATGATACCTGCGGGGTGCTGGCTTATATCAAAGATGAAAAAGTTATTAAAATAGCTGGGGATCCGGACCATCCTATTACCAGGGGCCACCTGTGTGTCAAGGGCTACGCCAACGTCCAGAAAATAAATAGCCCTGAACGGGTAAAGTACCCCATGATCCGTGTAGGGGAAAGAGGGGAAGGCAAGTTCCGGCGCGTTTCCTGGGACGAAGCCCTTGATTATATCGTTGATAAACTCAAAGATATCCGCAGCCGTTATGGCGGCGAGGCCTTCAGCGAGTATTGCTATTCCGGTAACCGCGAGCATATGGCTAAAGCCGTCAGCGGTCGCTTTCTCAATTTATACGGCGCCACGAAACTGGTTGGTAGTTTCTGCTTGCTCAGCGGTGCGGCCGGTTCTTATTACAGTGTAGGCGACCAGCATACCATGTCCCCGGAAGTCTGGTCGGAAAAAACCGACCTGGTCTTCCTGGTGGGTCGTAACCCCTCTTTTACCAACCCTCATATTTACCCCTTCCTTTACAAAGCCATGGAACGTGGCGCCAAGCTGATTGTCGTCGACCCCTACGTCACCGCCGTAGCCTCCAAAGCCGACCTGCACTTGCAACCGCGCCCCGGTACTGATGTTATCCTGGCCCTGGGAATGATGAACCACATTATCTCCCGCGACCTGCACGACAAGGAATTTATCGCTAAATACACCCACGGGTTTGAGGAGTTACTTGAAGAAGTTAAAAAGATGCCGGTGGAGAAGGCGGCGGAATTAACTGGCATTGAGGCCGATAAGATCCGCCTGGCTGCTGAATGGTACGCCACCCATGAGACCCAGACTGAGTGTGGCTATGGCCACCAGAGATATTCCAACGGGCACCAGACCCAGCGGGCGTATGCCTGCCTGGCCGCCCTTTGCGGCCATATCGGCAAAGAATCAGGGAACTATAACTTTATCGACCAGATGGGTTTCCCCGCCATCCCGGGCTTTATGAACGCCGCCAAAGTAGCCGTGCCAGCCGGTGCTGATATTCCCAAGACCCGCCTGCTAAACATCAGCACCTTTGCAGCCGGCCTCCACGCTGCCGACAATCCGCCCATTAAAGGGGTCATATCCTACCGGGGTGGCCTGATTTCCCAGCAGCCGGAGGTTGCTTATACCATTGAAGCCCTGAAGAACCTTGACCTGTTCGTTACCATCGAACAGTTTATGACCGATGATACCGATTGGGCCGATGTAGTCCTACCCGGCTGCCATTACCTGGAGCAGTACGGTTTCCATCCCTCTTACTGGCATCACTACCTCCAGGTCCTGGTACCGGTATGCCAGCCTTACTACGAGGCTGTACCCGATATTGAGATCTGGGCAGAACTTGGACGCCGGATGGGCTGGGAAGAGTATTTCCCGCAGGGAGTTACCGGCCTGGATTATATTAAGGCCATGGTCCCTGAGGACCTGCCCCTTGACGAAGCGGTATCCCCCAGGGGTCCCCTGCGCATCCCTGAGAAATGGTGCCCGCG
>JASUSX010000144.1 GCA_030445875.1 Clostridia bacterium | reverse complement strand
CCCGTTCCCCCTGCTGGTTGACATAATTTCTGTCAACGGCCAGGGTGAAAGTGGTAATAGCTACCCCGCTGGCTGTATAGCGCAACTCGGGATCCCGCGTCAACCGGCCAATCAAGATTACCCGGTTCAACATTCCTCTCCCACCGCCTTGTGTTTAACTGGCCTCTTCTTCCAGGCGCGTAATCAGGTAGCGGATTACCTCGTCGTTAATCTTTAATACCCGCTCCAGTTCCTGGGTTACGGCCGGGTCGCCCTTGAATTTCATCAGGACATAGAAACCCTCACGGTACTTACGTACCTCGTAGGCCATCCGTTTTTTGCCCCACTGGTCGACCTCGATGACCTGGCCCCCCTGGTCAGCTATCAGCTGGGTAAACTTGTCTACCACCGCAGCGGTAGCCTCGGCTTCCAGGTCAGGTTTAATTACGAAAACAACTTCGTAATTACGCAAACGGAACACCTCCTCCCTCTGGACTTATGGCCCCACTTCGTAGTGGAGCAGGGAAGCTTTTCCGCTAGATTATATCATAACCGTTTCTGAAGGGCAAGGATTTTAAGAGAGGCTTGTAACACTTCGTTGCTAGTAGGGATATGTCTCTGCGCCGCTCAGAAGTTACGCGCCGACAGGACTACGGCAACCCCCGTAAGGGGCTCCTGCGAAACAGGTTTTCATAAAGCCCTGCTTAAACGAAACCGCAAAAAAAGTTGCTACCCTTAAACCCAGGCATGTCCTTAATGCGGGCTAAAATTTTTTTGAAAAAAGGTTCCACGATAGCAGGAAATAGCCAATAAATGTCTAATGTATACATTATACTAGAACCTGTATTCAATGTGCCTGGTCGGAGGTTAGCAGGAAAATCACAGAAAGAGGTGTTGGCCGTGGCTTTTCAGCGTCCTAAAATTGCCCTTATCGGTGGCGGCCAGATCGGTGGGGTCCTGGCCCAGTTAAGCGCCCTGCGCGAGCTCGGCGACATTGTCATGTTTGACATCGTAGAAAATCTGCCCCGGGGTAAAACCCTGGATATAGCCGAAGCGGCCGGAGTCGACCATTTCGATGTCCGGCTAATAGGGACGAATGATTACCGGGACATCGCTGGTGCTGACCTGTGTATCGTTACTGCTGGCCTACCCCGTAAACCTGGGATGAGCCGCGAGGATCTGCTGGTAACTAATGCTAAGATCATCAAAACCACGGGGGAAAATATTAAGCAATACGCCCCTGATTCCCAGGTAATGGTCATTTCCAATCCCCTGGACGCTATGGTTACCCTCATGCAACACGTCACCGGTTTTCCGCCCAACCGGGTCTATGGCCAGGCCGGCGTCCTTGACTCTTCCCGCTTTGCCACCTTCCTGGCCTGGGAACTGGGGGTCTCGGTTAAAGATATCAACGCCCTGGTCCTGGGCGGTCACGGCGACAGGATGGTGCCCCTGGTTCGTTATGCCAACGTCGGCGGTATCCCGGCCATGGAACTCCTGGAACGTAAATACGGTAATCCCTTCAAAGCCCGGGAGATTATGGCGTCTATCGTCGACCGTACCCGCAAGGCAGGCACCGAGGTCGTCTCCCTGCTTAAAAATGGCTCAGCCTTCTATTCACCGGCTGCGGCCGCCATTCAAATGGCTACCGCCGTCCTCCATGATGAAAAGCGGGTCCTGCCTGCCTGCGCCTACCTGGACGGGGAATACGGTGTCCGGGGTTACTACGTCGGCGTGCCGGTTGTCCTGGGCAAAGATGGTGTGGAAAGGATCGTCGAGGTCACCCTCAATGAGGAAGAGCGGGGGATGTTCCAGCACTCTGTCGCCTCCGTTGTTAAACTGATAGACGACATGCGGCGCCTGGGCTTTTTAACCGCTGCCGTAGATGAAACCCTGTTTTCCCGGCCGGAACACGAACTCAAGCTGATTGGTTAAATAAAGAACACCGCCGTAACCTGCCCGGTGGGCAGGTTACTTTTTTAATGCTGCTGTAATTTTTCTTAATATTATTAAGTTGAACTGCCGCCAGCATCCGACATTTTTTTGAGCAGGAGTATGGTAAACTGCTGTCGTTGCAGGAAATCGTTCCCAAACGGGCTAATTTGTCAATTTCTGTAAAAGAGGGTTTAGACAATGCCACGCGTAGGGATTATTGCCTGCCGGGACTACTGGAAAAAGGGTTGTCCCGGCTACCAGACCCATCTCTTCTGTTTCCTGGCCCTGGAGAAAAGGCAGGGACCCCTGGGCCAGCTAGCAAGCGCCTCCATTGTGTCCATGAAGCCTTGCCCGGGCTGCCCGGGTACTGGCCGCCTGGAGCTGGCCCGGCAGATAGTTGATCAGGACCAGGTTGATTGTTTCGTCTTTCCGACCTGCCTTTTTTTGGGCGATCACTGCCCCACTGCGGCCAGCCAGGCGGCGGCCATCGAGGCGGAACTGGGCCGGCCGGTGCTCATGGGGAGCTACCTGGAAGCCGGGGCCGCCCGTTCGTGCTCGACGATAGTCCTTAAAACAGGCGCTATACCCACCCTTACCGAATGCCGCCAGCAGCTCCTCAATCTGAATTACCTGCGCTATCTCTACGAGAAACAGGCTTCTACCACCCGAAAGGCCCTGCAGACCTTGACCCTCCTCAAGGTGACTTAGGCAGCACTTTTTTAATACTTTTTTCGGCTTTTAGGCGGGGAATAAGGATTAAACGGCCGCATCCCTGGCAGCGCAGGCGAAAATCCATCCCCACCCGCAGGATCTCCCATTGATCGCTGCCGCACGGGTGCTTCTTTCTTGTCTGGACGATGTCCCCTACCCGGAAATCCATTCCGTTCTCCCCTGTTATCCTTCTTTTCCTGCCGCCAGTTCGGCCAGGGCCGCCCGGGCGGCTATCTGCACTTCCCAGGTACTATCGGACAGGCAGCCCTGCAAAGGCCCCTCTGCTTCCCTGAATTTTAAGCGTCCCAGGGCGCGGGCGGCAGCAGCCCTCACCCTGGCCTCCGGGTCAGCCAGGGCCGCTATTAAACCGCCAGCAGCCTGGACCAGCCCGGCTTCCCCCAGAGCCAGGGCTGCGGCCTCGCGGATGGCGGCCGTGCCGGCACGCAGGCATTTCTCCAAGGCAGGCAGAGTGCATGTCGCACTGAAAAGGCCCAGGATACCGACCACCCGTATGGCAACGTCCTCCGGCCCTTCAGCCAGTAAAGCAAGTAAAGGCGGGATACTCGCCTCCCCCAGGGCCAGTAACACCTCGGCCACCCGCGCCGGCGGCCAGCGCCGGGGTTCCGCCAGGGCTACCAGCAGCGGCTCCAGGCAACGCGGGTCGCGTAAACGCACCAGGGCCGCCCCGGCTGCCAGTTGTACCCCTTCATCGCGTTCACCCAGAGCGGCCAGGAGGGGGCCCAGGGCCCGGCTAATGCCCATCTCGCCCAGGATGGTAGCCGCCAGGGCCTTTTCGCCGGCTTTTCCCCCCTCCAGCAGCCGGATCCAGGCGTCGACAAACCCACCTTCCTCCACCAGGGTGGCCAGTTGCGCCCGGGTAGCTGGCCCGAGCCGCGGCCAGAGGCCATCCAGCAGCCGGGCCAGGGCCAGGGCGTCCAGCCGGCTTAAACCCCGCCGTAGCCCCTGCGGGAGCCTGCCCCGGCATTTTACCAGGCCTGCCGCCAGATGCTGCTCTTGATCCCGGTAACGCCGGCGCTGCCAGAACAAGGCTACCGCTCCTTAAAGGGTTATTACCTTTTCCGCCGCCATGAGGTGCTCGATAATGGTATACATATTGGTAACGCTGCCGGCACACAATTTTTCCTTCAGGTGGTAATAATCCAGGCAGGTGCCGCAAACCAGAACCTCCACACCCTTCTGTTCCAGGGCCAGCAGGCTCTCCAGGACCGGCGATCCCTGGCAGCAGAGCTGGACGCCGCTATTCAGGAAGAGGATGCGCCGGGGCAGCACTTCGCTTTCACTCAAACTGTAAAAGAAACTCCGCATGAGGATGCTGCCCAGTTCCTCGGCACCGCGGCCCAGGGTGGCCGCCGCGACCAGCAATACCTGGCCCTGATGTACGTTGAGCTGGGTCGCCGGCAGGCCTTCCTTGCGGATATGGATATAATATTCATTACCCTGTTCTTGGACGCTGGTCGCACACTCCAGGCTCCGGGCCAGCTTCAAGACATTATCCCTGGCCACCTCATTGTCAACAATGGCCACCAGCTCGCCGTCCGGCCCCAGGGTCTCCAGGGCCCTTTTGGTCTGGATGACCGGCTGGGGGCAGGCCAGGCCCCGGGCATCAACGACCCGTTCCATAATTAACACTCCTTCCTAAAAAAGCACCCGGCATCCAGGTGCGCCCTGGCTACCAGGGCTGCGCGATTAGATATACCTTTCGCCAGGTATCCGCCCTTTTCCTGCTTTCTCCCTAACTGGTCAGAAAAGCCTTATAGGCCCGGTAAGCCATGTAAATATCCACCTTGCTGGCAATCTCCAGGGGGGCGTGCATGGAGAGGAGGGCCGGCCCGCAGTCGGCCACGTCCAGGCCAAAGTAGGCCAGGAACTTGGCGATGGTACCACCGCCGCCGGCATCCACCTTGCCCATTTCCCCGCTCTGCCAGATGACCCCGTTACGGTTGAAAATGTCCCGCAGCCGGCCCATAAACTCGGCACTGGCGTCGTTGGCGTCGTACTTGCCCCGGGAACCGGAGTATTTATTCAGGACTACGCCGTGTCCCATGAGGGAGGCATTATACATATCGAAGACATTTTCATAAGTGGGGTCCACCCCGGCAGTAACGTCGGCGGAAATAGCCTGGGAAGCGGCCATGATGCGGCTTACATTAAAGAATCCCGATTTATTTGTCCGTGCCACCATTTCCGTCAGGGCATACTCGAGGAAGCGAGAATGGGCGCCGGTGTTGCCGGTACTGCCAATCTCTTCTTTATCCACCAGCAGGACCAGGGCGGTGTGGTGGGGTTTTTCCAGCTCCAGGATGGCCTGCAGGGCGGTATAGCCGCACACCCTGTCGTCCTGACCGTAGGCCCCGACCAGGGAACGGTCCAGGCCCAGATCCCGGGCCGGCCCGGCTGGCACCAGTTCCAACTCGGCGGTGATAAAATCCTCTTCCACCAGCCCGTAACGCTGGTTCAAGAGCTGGAGGATGGCCAAGCGGATCTTATCTTTGAGGTCATCGTCGCCTTCAAAGGGCAGGCTGCCTACTATCAGGTTCAGATCATCGCCGCTGAGGGCTTCTTCCATATCCTTCTTCATTTGCTCCTTGGCCAGGTGGGGCAGCAGGTCGCTAACGCTGAAAATGGGATCGCCGCTCTCTTCACCAATGACTACCTCGATGCGACGCCCGTCCCGCAGCATGATGACTCCGTGCAGGGCCAGGGGCAGGGCCGTCCACTGGTATTTCTTAATCCCCCCGTAGTAGTGGGTCTTAAACAGGGCCAGGCCGTCTTTCTCGTAAAGGGGCATGGGTTTCAGGTCCAGGCGCGGCGCATCGACATGGGCGCCCACCAGCCTGATCCCTTCTTCCAGGGGAGCAGTTCCCCCTATGCCCAGCAACAGGACCTTATCCCGCCAGGACAGGAAGAAACGGCTGCCAGGATTCAACCCCATGGCTGGGGGGACGACTTTTATCTTCTTTCGGTATATACCTCCCCTGAGAACGTCGAGC
>JASUSX010000143.1 GCA_030445875.1 Clostridia bacterium | reverse complement strand
AGTTCCAGCGGAGACTCTGACTACCGCCCTCCGGTATTAAAGTTCGGCTTTTCTGGTCTCTTCTTTAATCCCGCGTCTCTGGTTGGGGTAAAAAAGGGTGCGTTTCTCCCAGGTACGCAGGACTACCTGGTTGTCGTTGCGAGCCAGTACATACTGGGGCAGAATAGGCGTCTTGCCAAAGCCGTGGGGGGCGTTGATTATATAGGTGGGTATGGCCAGGCCGGAGGTATACCCCCGCAATTTCTCCATGATCTCCACGCCTTCTTCAATGGAGGTAATAAAGTGGGTCGTCCCCTTTACCGGTTTGGCGTGGAAGATATAATAGGGCCGCACCCGGATTTTCAACAGTTCCTGGTTGAGCTTCCTCATGATAAAGGGATGGTTATTGACGCCTTTTAATAAAACCGCCTGGTTGCCCAGGACCACCCCGGCCTGCACCAGGCGGTCGCAGGCCCCTTTGGCGGCTGCCGTTACCTCCCGCGGGTGGTTAAACTGGGTATTGAGGTAAAGGGGCGGGTGCTTGGCCAGCACCTGGCACAGCTGGGGGGTGATGCGCTGGGGCAAGGTAACCGGCACCCGGGTGCCCAGGCGTTTGATTTCCACATGGGGAATGTTATCCAGCTCCGTTAACAGCCAGTCGATCATGGCATCGCTCAGCATCAGGGCATCGCCGCCGGTAATGAGAACGTCGCGAATTTCTTCATTGCGGCGAATGTACGCCAGGGCCTGTTCCAGTTCCCGCCGGCTGCGGCCGCGATCAACTTCGCCGATGTTCCTGCGCCGCTGGCAATGGCGGCAGTACATGGCGCACTGGTTGGTGACATTAATAATCAGGCGATCGGGGTAGCGGCGGGTAATGGCCGGCGCCGGCGAAGTCAATTCTTCGTCCATGGGATCCAGGACACCCAGGCTATCATCGAGTTCAGCCCCGCTGGGTAAGGCCTGGCGCCGGATAGGGCAGGTTTCCGCCTGGCCCATAAGGGACAGGTAATAGGGTGATACAGCCCAGCGGTAGGTACGTTCTACCCTTTGAATGGCGTCCTTTTCAGCCGGGGTTAAGGGGATCAATTCCACCAGGACGTCAACCGAGGTGATCCGGTGGGTAAGCTGCCAGCGCCAGTCTTCCCACTCAGCCTGGCTGGCTCCAAAGTAAGCCCTAATACGCTGCTGGGTAGCTTCAATCTCCCCGGCTGCTTCGAAACCGCTGGGGATTTCCTCCCTGGCTTCCAGGTAGTCGACAATCCTGGCCTTTAACTCTGCTGCGCGTTGCAGGGCAATTTCACGCCTGGCCTCTCTACTCATCAGCCTCCCTTTACATGGATAAACACTCATGGCTTTCAGGCCTCCCTCCCTGGAATAAACTAAAAACCCCGGTCGCTGCCGGGGTTTTTCGCGTAGTTAAATAGAGGGGTAGGACTACCTCTTCCACTTTCTACGCTTACGAAGTTAGCTGCCGGGTTCGGGTCGAAAGTTAACCCTACTCCCCACCTGGTCGACACCGGATGGGGGGATTCACCCCCAAAAGTTGGTTCCCCCGTTCCCTTCTCAGGGATTCAGCGTACCGTATTAAGTTTTCTTTATAATTCTATCACAAATACAGGCTTCAGTCAATTATCTTTTTAGGGGCTCCCTCACCTGCGCGCCAGCGCCGCCAGCAGTAATAAATGGAGCCGGCGGTAAGGGCTAGTAGCACCAGGGCCAGCAGGGTATCGGTCCACCAGGTTGCATAGCGCCGGTAGAACTCCCACCAGCCCAGCAGGTAATGGGCTCCTTTCCAGTTAGCATACTGCCACGCCATGGTCCAGGTAAAGGCCCCCAGGGCTGAATAAAAGCTATAAAGCCATATATCCATTCCCAGAACTCCCGCTGCCAGGATGGTCGGTGTCCTGATGGGACCAAACCAGCGGGCTATAATAATCACCGCCGCGCCGTAGCGGCCCAGCCAGTAACGGGCGGTGGCCAGGCCGTCGGCCCCCCAGCCACGGTGCAAAAGGCGTTCGATGAAACCCCGCCCCGGCCTGGCCCCCAGCCAGTAGCCGATCAGGTTGCCCAGGAGATTGCCGGCCGTGCCCATCAGGACGGCCCCCCAGAAACTCATCTCCCCGCGTTCGATTAAATAGCCGGCGGCCAGGAAGGCCGGCTCAAAGGGGACCCCCGGGACACCTATCCCTTCAATGACCAGCAGGCCAAAGAGAACCAAATAGATGTGCATGGCCGTCACTGCTCTACCTCGCCTGGAGATAGAGGTGGTAGCCCTGTAGGAACTGGCTGCGCCAGTTCCTGATTGGAGTCTGCTATCCTTCCGATTTCATACCCTGCTGGTATCACATGCTTGGTATGAACGTCTGCCCCGCCTGCCGGGCGGTAGCGGGCCACCACCGTCCGGGCGCCATACACCTGCTGTCCTACCTGGACGGCAAACTCTACATCCTCCCTGAAGATCAACAGGTCGACCTGGGAACCGCGCTCGATAAACGAAACCTTCTGGCCGCGGGAAAGGACCTGGCCGGGGGAAATGAAGCACCTGATTTTATTGACAAATTTATCGGCAATCTCAACCATGGCCAGGTGCAGGTCATCTCCGTTTATGAAAATAGTCAACCGCTCGTTTACCAGCCGGTAGCGGTGGCTGAAGAGGTCCACCGCCCGGCGCAGGTAGGTAAGGCGGATATACTCCCAGAAATCTACCATGGGCAGGTTAACCCTGGCCGGGGTATGGACCATCCCTTCTACCTGGCCGTCCACCGGGGCATAATTAAAATGGACATCCAGGGGCGACATGTAAATACCTACGATCCAGCCCCGGTCGCCAGCACCCGGGGCCCTGGTAATCTCCTCCACCTTTACAGGCCGGCCCAGCTTCTCCGCCACTACTTCCCCGTTGCGAAAGGGCTTGATATAGACCACCTGGCCGTCGGCCGGGGCCAGGATGGCCCCCTCTTCTGCCGGAGCTACCCGCACGGGGTCGCGGTAGAACCACACCCGGCGCAGGTACCAGAAGGTGCCGGCACCCAGGGCGGCCAGGGCCAACGGGATGGCCAGCCAGGGGGTTAACCCTCCGATTATCCCTATGCCTCCATTTATAGTCACCACTCCAACCACACCTTCTTAATATTGTAAGGTACCCTGGGTATATAATACCCGCAAAATCCGGCCAGCATCAAGGGCCATCTCACCCTTAACGGCGGCAGGGGTCGGGGTTTTAAGATGCCGTTACGGTAAGCGTTATCCAGAGCTGTATAAGTGGCCAGAGTGCCCTCCCGCAGCCAGAGTTCCCCCAGGGCCTCAGCCGGGGTATGTCGGAACAGTGCTTCCGGTACCGGCAACAGCCGCCTCAAGTCGTTATAAACCGGGCGCAACTCCCATGTATAGCCCTCCCGCGCCACCCGGTAGCGCAACCTGTTGTAAACCTTTATATCACCAGGGTAATCAACATCTGCCGCGAGGATAGCACGGATACATTCCAGGAGCACCCGGATGCGTTCCAGGTCCCATACCGGGTCAAACACCCGCATCTCCAGGGTGCCCAGGCGCTTGGATTCAATCAGGTCCTGAAAGCGGTAAAGCCTGTCCTCCCTTAAAGAGCCAATGGCGAAGGCCTCAGCCAGGCGGTAAGACTGGCCGTAATAACGGTTACCGGCCACAGGCGAGTTGATTACCAGTAAGGCCAGCAGGGGTAAAAAGTAGACCAGGTTACGGTAGGCCCGCTCCCGATCCAGGAACCCGCTGACATGGATATGCAACCCGCAAATATTGGTAGGCTCCTCCCGGTCAAAGAGGTGCCCCACAGGGACAATCAAGCCCGGGCATACGGCTGCCAGTTCCCGGCGGCGGCGTTGCAGGTCAGCCAGCAAGGCGGGGATAGCGGCAAAAGTCCCGGTGGAGATCTCAATACCACTCATGAGGCCAAAGCGCAGGTCCTTACCCCGGGTAAAATTGCAGGCGGTATGGGTGTAGTAGTAAGCCGGGTCGCGCCAGAGCAGGCGGGCCAGGTAATAAAGGGATTGCATGGTAGGCCGGTCTGGTTCGGTGATAAAGACCTCTTCTTCCAGGCCAAAAAGGAGGGGCGCCATTTATTGATCGCCCCCGTTTACCTGTAAAAGATGCCAGGGTATCCGGTCCAGGGGTATCTTACCCAGGGTTGTAGCGGCAGCAAACATCAGGCGATGGTCTCCCGGTGGCACCAGGCCGGGCAAGGTCATTTCGATACCGTGCTCCCTGTAGTTCACCCTGATGGCCGGCGGGTTAAAGTCGGCCGGCCGGGCCAGCCACCTGACCTGCTTTTCCCCCGCCGCGACTACCCAGCTGAAACGGCGTACCTGTTCGCCCCGGTGGGCGGGAAGCAGGTAGATGCTGGTTGTGTAGCTCACCGGGAAACCGGCCCGGCCCCAGGTGTCCAGGCGTAAATAAGTAGCATCTCCAGCCTGGACCAGGTAAAAGGCCTTCAAGTCCCCGCCCCGCTCCAGTTTCCTGGTTATCTGGTCCCCGGCAGGGTCAAAGGCCACCCGCGCCGCCTCGGGCCAGGCGGCATCCCCGCTGTCCGGGCCGGTGCCGGCAGCAAGCCGCGTTACCTGCTGGTCCGGCAAGTGGCAGAAGACCTCGTTGGGCCGTTCAAAATTGGCCAGGAAGGTGGGCATCACCAGCTCCTGGGTGCGGTAAGCGGCCACAGCTCTTTTCTTCCGTTCCAGGTCGGCCGGGGCCAGGGGCAGCTTATACCACGGTGTACCGCGGGCCAGGAAAAAACCCGGGGGTAACAAGGGTTCATCCCGCTTCAGGGCCGGTAACATCTGCCAGACACCATTATGAATGACAAAGGTATAAAGGTTTGGCTTAAAGGCCGGGTCTGCTCCCTGGAGAATACCCACCGCGGCCAGGGTAAAGGCGCCGGTGGCCCAGTGGTCGGGGTGGCTGTCATTGGTATCAGTGACGTAGATATCGGTCGGCCGGTATTCCTGCAGGATTGCCTCCAGGATTGATAACAGGGACGGGGCGGTGTAGGGCTGACCCGGGGCGAAAGCCAGGCTGTAGGGCACAGCCGCCTGACGGGTATAGGCGGAGCGGTAGGGCTTCTCCTGTCCCCAGTAACCCAGCCAGAGGGAAGCCAGGCCGCCGTCGGGGTAGCCCAGGAAGACGACATCACCAGGTTTAATACCTAAAACACCCAGGGCGGTAAGGGCTTCCTGTTGCCTGACCTGGCCGTAGTGCATAAAATCGCTGGCGCCAGCGGGTAACAGGCCATTGAGCTTTTCTACGCCCCGCCGGAAGCCGTCACCATTGGTAATAAAGACTACTTTGACCGCATCCCCCCGGGCCCTGGCCCGGGCCATCAGGCCGCCGGCGCCCAGGGTTTCATCATCGGGATGGGGGGAGATGACCAGTATCCGCCGGTCATCAGCCTTGAGGTTCAGGTCGGGCATCCTCTGGGCCTGGGCAGCCGCCACACGTAAAACCTGGCTATCGTAAATTAAAGTTACTGCCAGAGCCAAAAGCAAAATAAGGACGGCCACGGGACGGGCTTTAAGTTTTTTCCTGGTCAGATGAAAGATGTAGCCCAGGATGTCTTTATACATACCCATCCTGGC
>JASUSX010000142.1 GCA_030445875.1 Clostridia bacterium | reverse complement strand
CCCCCGTGCCAACCATGGGCCGGTGATCACCCGGCTCAAGGTCATGGCCCGCCTGGACATTGCCGAGCACCGCCTGCCCCAGGACGGCAGAATCCAGCTGAAACTGGATAGCGCCCCCGTCGACGTGCGGGTGGCGACGATGCCGACGGTCTGGGGCGAGAAGGTGGTCTGCCGTCTCCTGGATGCGCGCCAGGGCGTGTGGGACCTGGATAAGCTGGGCTTCTCGCCCTGTAACCTGGAGCGTTTTAAGAGGCTCATCTCCCGGCCCCACGGGCTGGTGCTGGTGACCGGGCCCACCGGCAGCGGCAAAACCACCACCCTTTACGCCGCCCTCAATCACATCAATGACCGCCGCCGTAATATCGTCACCCTGGAAGACCCGGTGGAATACCTGCTGCCCGGCATCAGCCAGACGGCCATCAATCCCCGGGCCGGGCTCACCTTCTCGAGCGGGTTGCGGGCGCTCTTGCGCCAGGATCCCAACGTTATTATGGTAGGGGAAATCCGCGACCAGGAAACCGCCGCCATGGCCGTGCGGGCCGCCGTTACGGGCCACCTGGTGTTTTCCACCCTGCATACCAGCGATGCGCCCGGCGCCCTGACCAGGCTCATGGAGATGGGGGTAGACCCCTACCTGGTTGCTGCCGCCGTCGCCGGGGTGGTTTCCCAGCGGCTGGTGCGGGTAATTTGCCCTGAGTGCGGTGAGTGGTACACTCTAGGAGACGAATTCCCGGAAGGCCGCGCCCTGAACCTGCCGGTAGGGACAGCCCTGCGCCGGGGGCGCGGTTGCCCCTCCTGCCGCCATACGGGGTACCGGGGCCGCCAGGGCGTATACGAAGTGATGTCTGTTACGCCGGCCATCAGGCACCTGGTGGAGACACAGGCCGGGCCGGATGAGATCCGGCAAGCGGCCTGCGCCGAGGGGATGATTCCCCTGGAGAAAGACGCCCGGCAGCGGGTCCTGGATGGGATAACTACAGTGGCCGAGATTATCGAATTTGGTGGAGAAGGTTTTTAAGAAAAGCATTTCCTATACCCGGTTGTTAGCGCGGGATTCATTTTTACCTCAAGCTTAGCTAATTAAGCAACGGATATGGAGGGGAGTCCGGGTTGAAAAAGGTCATTACCGATGAATTAAAGGGGGGAGAAGTTTTAGCGATTCCGGTCTATGATAAGGGTCGGGGCATAAAATCGTAGGGCAGCCTGATAATTAACGCGCAGGGTTTTCTTTTCCTGCCAGATTATGATAATATGGTTATGGGGGAGGGAGGCGACATGGCCATGCCGGAGGAAGTGCGAAAGGAAATCGCGACCGGTTTGGAGGACGAGCTTCTTAAAAACCAGCGCCCGCTGGATTTTCTGGCATACTTACTTCAACGAATGGATAATATGGAGGGGAATCTCCGCCAGGAGATAAAGCAGGAGATTCAGGGCCTGCGTAGCGAAATGCAGGGGCACCGTGAGGAAACTAAGCAGGATTTCCAGGATCTGCGCGGCGAAATGAAGCAAGAGATTCAGGGTCTCCGTGGGGAAATGAAGCAGGAGATTCAGGGTCTCCGTGGGGAAATGAAGCAGGAGATTCACGGCCTGCGCGACGAAACGAAACAGGAGATCAAGGGCCTGCGGGGCGAGATGCAAGGGTACCGTGACGAAACGAAACAGGAGATCCAGGGCTTGCGGGGCGAGATGCAAGGGTACCGTGAGGAAACGAAGCAGGAGATCCAGGGCCTGCGGGGCGAGATGCAAGGGTACCGTGAGGAAATGAAGCAGGAGATCAAGGGCCTGCGCGGGGAAATGAAGCAGGAGATCCAGACCCTGCATATGGAGATCCATGAAACCCTGCGCTGGTCCAAAGGAGCAATTGCCGCGGTCATTGTCGGCCTGGGAGGAGTTATTGCCTCTCTGCTAGCTATCCTGGCCCGCCTACCCTAGCCATATTCTCCTTGTGTGGGACCCGGCGCTTTTACATTGCCGGTGTTGACGCGTGCCCCGCAACGATTAGCAACGCCTTTCGACCTGCCCTGACACTGCTGCGGGGATACCCGGGCAATTGGCAATATCTACTTGAGGTGAAAAGGATTGGCCCTTATATGCGGTATCATCGGCCTGCCTTTGGTAGGCAAAACAACCCTGTTCAACCTTTTAACCCGGGCCGAGGAAGAGACCTCGGCCTACGTCGGGCGGACGAAGACTAATATTCGCACGGCATCCATTCCCGACCCCCGCCTGGATTTCCTGGCTAACCTCTACCACCCGCGGAAAGTCACCCCGGCTACCCTGGAGGTTATCGATGTGCCGGGACTGACCCGCGGCGCCGGGACGGCGTTCTTGAGCGCCGTGCGGGAGGTGGACGCCCTGATCCATGTCGTGCGGGCCTTCCGTAATGAGGCTGTGCTCCATGTTGAGGGGAACCTCAACCCGGTGCGTGATCTGGAGATGATCAATGCGGAACTGCTCCTGGCCGACTTGCAACTGGTGGAAACCCGGCTGGAACGTATTGCCGCCAGCAAGAAGGTAAAAAGCGAGGTACTGGCGGAACGTGAGGCCTTGCAGCACTGCCGGGAAGCCCTGGAAGCCGAGAGGCCCTTGCTGGAGGCCGATCTGGCCGACGAGGAATGGCAGGTTTTACGCCATATGGGCTTTTTAACTACCAGGCCCATGATTATTGTCGTTAACATTGATGAGGAACAGCTGCGGACAGGCCATTATGGCGGTGAAGAAGAGGTCGCGGCCTACGCCGCCGAAAGGGGTATACCAGTTTTAACCCTTTGCGCCGAACTGGAAGCGGAAATAGCCCGCCTGGAACCGGCCGACAGGGAAGTATTCCTCCAGGAGATGGGCATTGACGAACCTGGTGTGGCTCGCCTGGCGCGGGCCATCTACCGCCGCCTGGGGTTAATCTCCTTCCTTACGGCCGGGGAGGATGAGGTCCGCGCCTGGCCCATCAAAGAGGGCACTGTCGCCCGAGCTGCTGCCGGTAAGATTCACAGCGATATTGAGCGGGGCTTTATCCGGGCCGAGGTGGTAAACTTTAACGACCTGGCCAGGCTGGGTGATATGAATAAAGTCAAAGAAAAAGGCCTGGCTCGCCTGGAAGGCAAAGAGTATATCGTCCAGGACGGTGACATTATCAACTTCCGTTTTAATGTCTAGGTGCTGCTGAAAGACCCCCCGGAGCGGGGGTTTTTCTTATTGGTAACCCCGGTTGCCGGCAGCACATAAAATACCAGTAGATACAGCTTTCCTCCTGGTTGGCCGGGGGTCTAAAGGGTGTTACCGATCTAGCCCCCCCAGCCAGCGAACTATGCAAATGGAGGGATTAGTCAAGCCACCCCCGCCACCGAGCAAGGCTGAGCAGAACCCTATTTTCGAAGGAGTTACCCCGCGTGAAGCGCACCGTGATGAATGAAAATCTATTTTCAGAGGAGAGTGACATCATGGCCGAAGTTCAGATTCAACCTGAAGCCCAGGTCCGGGACGTCTTTGCCGACGGCGGCCTGGTATTCCTTTTTCTACTCCTGCTGATAGCCCTGTTTATCTTTATTTAACCCGGCCAGGGCAGCCGGTGTTTTTTTAGCCGGCTGTAACCACCTGACAGGTAATGGCATAAGTTAATGTAAAACCTGGTGAAATTGGAGAGGGGGGCCAATGCAATGGCAGACGGGTTTGTCTTCGGTAACTGGGCTTTTATCCTCTTCCTGGTCTTGATCTTGCTGTTCTTTGGTAATTAACCTGCCTGACCGGGGGAAAGGAGGGAGTTATATGGGAGGCTTCCCTGGTCCTTGGGGTAACTGGGGTTTCATCCTGTTCCTTATCCTCATCCTGCTCTTCTTTGGCAATTAGAGGCTGTTCGAGTTAAGCGAGAGGGGGGTAACTAATGGGCGGCTTTTTTGGTGGACCGGGTTTCTTTGGCAACTGGGGTTTCATCCTGTTCCTTATCCTTATCCTGCTCTTCTTCGGTAACTAGTGAGGTTCCTGAAGGGCGCCGTCAGGCGCCCTTCTTAATTGGCAGCAGGAAGAAGGGGCCGGCGGGGCGAATTCCTATCCAGGTAAGGATGTGATTATCTTGGCCCGTAAGGAATGCCAGGGAGAAAACCTGACCGCCTGCCTGGATTGCCCGCGTATTGCCCGGTGCGAGATGTTAGAGAGGGTGTATAACCGCCGCCTGGAGCTAAGGGAACACCTCCCGGCGCCCCGGGACGACCAGGTCCACCCGGCTAATAAGTTGAATGAACTCACCGGTGGCCAGTGGCTCTATTTCACCAAGAGCCTGCTCGTAACTACCTATCCCGCTGCCTGCGGCCACGAGTTGCGTCGCCGGCACGGGGCCAATAAGCCCCCTCACCTGATGCAGCACCTGATCGAGTTCTTTACTAAGGGAGGGGAAAAGGTTCTGGATCCCTTTGCCGGGGTAGGCGGGACCCTCCTGGGGGCAGCCCTGGCGCAGCCGCCCCGGGACTGCCTGGGGATAGAGATCAACCCGGCCTGGGTAGAGATTTATCACCGGGTCTTGCAGGAAAACCCGGGGTTAGCCTCCTATCCCTTGCTTACGGGCGATTGCCTGGAAGTAATGGCCGGGCTCCCGGACAACAGCTATCACTTTATCGTCACCGACCCGCCCTACAATACCCACCTCCGCCGGACCATGTGCAACGGCCGCTATGATGACCGCTTCGCCAACCGTCGCACTGACTACGACATGCGGTCGCATGAGCCGGGGGACCTGGCTAATCTGGCTTCCTATGAAGCCTACCTGGCGGCCATGGGGAAAGTCCTGGCGGCCTGTTACCGGGTGTTGCAGCCGGGCCGGTATATGGTTATCATTTTACGCGACGCCTACCAGGGCGGAGAGTATATCTTTACCCACGCTGACATCGCCCGCCAGGCCCGGCGGCAGGGTTTTATACCCAAAGGGGATATTATCTGGTACCAGGCGGGAACCAGGCTGCGGCCCTACGGCTACCCTTTCGCCTATGTCCCCAATATTGTCCACCAGCATATCCTGGTCCTGCGAAAGCCCGGTAAATCAACTGCGGGCAATAAGAAGGATGCCCCCGATAATCAGGGCTAGGCCCAGAACCCTTAAAACCGGCAGGTTTTCCCCCAAGAACAACCAGGAGATTAAAAAGACGAAGACATAGCCCAGGCTGACCATGGGGTAGGCGTAGCTTAAAGGTACCTGGGCCAGGACCTTCAGCCACAGCAGGAAGCTGGCGGCAAAGGCTAACAGGCCGCCCAGGATAGCCGGATTTAAGGCCAGGCGGATAACCCCCGGGCAGTCGAAGCGGATGCTTCCCAGCTGGAGGACCCCAACCTTAAATAGCACCTGGGCCCCTGCGCCCAAAAAGACCGATAAAAAAATTAGCAACAGGATGGGCACGGGATTCTCTCCTTTGTAGAAAGCTACTTCTATCATATCCTTCAGGCTGGTAAAAGCAAGCCGGCAGCGGAATTATTTTACAGGTCAAGGGCAATAATATACAGGGTATAAGCAGGAAAAGGCCAACTGATGTAGAAATATCATGTGCGAGCAACTACGCCTGGCCGCGTGGAAGAGGAAAGTGGACAACCCTTACCGAGGAGGACAACAAAACCATGGCCAAACAAAAATACGAACGCAAGAAACCCCATGTCAACGTAGGGACGATAGGGCACGTAGACCACGGCAAGACGACG
>JASUSX010000141.1 GCA_030445875.1 Clostridia bacterium | reverse complement strand
GGTTTGTATCCCATGCTAATTTAAGCGTTCTTCCGTGCGGCGTCCTTGGCCTGGATCTCTTCGTAAGCGCTTAGAATATCCTTGGCGTTGAGGTACACCGGGGTGTCCACCATCTTACCCTGGTAGGAAATGGCGGCTTTACCCTTGGCGATAGCGTCCTCTTCAAAGGCCTTCACTACCCCGCGGGCCCACTCTACATCGGCCGGGTCGGGGGCGTACAGCCTGTTGGCAGGCTCCACCTGGCTGGGATGGATCAGCATCCGGCCTTCATAACCCATCTGCCGGCCCTGGAGAACGCTCTTCTCAAAGGCCTCCATATCCTGGAAGGCGACGAAGGGGCAGTCAATGGCCACGATACCGGCGGCACGGGCAGCTACCGCGATGTGGGAGCGGGCGTACTCCTGCTCTTTACCCTCGGAGGTTAATTTGACGCGCATATCCTTGCAGTAGTCGACGGCGCCAAAGATAGCGCTGACTACCCGCGGGCTGGCGATGCAGGATTCATAGGCATTAATAACACCTTTGGCCGTCTCCAGGAGCAGGGAAACCTTGATGCTGCCGATGGGTAAGCCCCGGCGCCGTTCCAGTTCCTCCAGTTTCCAGTCCAGGCGTTTAACGTTATCAGGATGGCCGCATTTGGCCAGGGTAACACCGCTCAGGCCTTCGTAGACGACGGCTTCCAGGTCGTCATTGGTCATCTCGGTTTCCCAGTTGTTGATGCGGACATAAACCTCTGAGCCGCCAGCCCCGGCTGCTTTCAGGTTCTCCCGGATGATATTACGGGCGTTTTCCTTTTCCGCAGGCGGTACGGAATCCTCCAGGTCGAGGGTAATAATGTCCGCCGGGAAAGAAGGCGCTTTCGCAACCATCTTGGGGTTATTTCCCGGGACGTACAGGACCGAGCGCATTACTGCCATCGTTAATACCTCCTAAGTATATTCGGGTGGAGTGAAGCGGGCCCTTCACCCCTCCCGTCCGGCGGTGCTGGCCGCCATAATTGTAATCCTAATGCTTTAAGACGTTTTTGAGGATGCGGGGAATATCGTTGGGGCTCATGGCCACATAGCCGCCCGCCTTCTGGATGGCTTCCATCTTGCTCTTGGCGGAACCGCGGCCCCTTTCGACAATGCTGGAGGCATGGGAGAAGCGCTGGCCTTCGGGCGCCCAGGCCCCCGCTACGTAGATAACGAAGGGCTTGGTAAACTTACCCGCAGCGATGACTTCCGCGCACTCTTCTTCCTGGGAACCGCCAATCTCGGAGAATACAGCCACTGCTTCCGTGCCGGGATCTTCCTCAAAGAGGGGCAGCAGGTCGGCAAAGGAAGTCCCTATGACCGGCTCCGTGCCCGTGTGGACGACGGTGCTGATGCCGTAGCCATTCTGGGTAAGGATCCAGGGGATGGTCCCCGACTGGCCGCCGCTGCGGGAGAAGACGCCGATGGTACCCGGCTTAAAAAAGGAATTGGCCCACTCCACGTTACCGCCCAGCCAGCCGACAACCGCCTGTCCGGGCGTAATGATGCCGATGGAGCCCGGGCCGATCAGCCTGGTGCCATTCATCCGGCAATACTCGACCATTTCCATTATATCATGGATCGGTACGGACTCAACACAGGGGAGGATATTTTTAACACCTGCGTCGACAGCCTCTTTAACGGCTGTTTTCAAAGCCCGCCCGGGTACGAAGATAACGCTGAAGTCAACCTCCCCGTGGGCGGCCACTGCTTCCTTGACAGTATGGTAGACAGGGATCCCGGCTACCTCGCTGCCGCCTTTACCAGGGCTTGTACCGGCCACCACCTTCGAACCGTAGTCCTTCATATATTTGGCCCGCAGGGAACCTTCCCTGCCGGTGATCCCTTGCACAATAACCGTCGTATTCTTGTCAATTAAAATCCCCATATCTATCCCTCTTTATCCCTTCCTATTGACCAGGTTACTCATTGCTGGCCAGGCCCCGCTTACGCAGGTAGGCGTCTAACCCTTCAATAGGAACGTCAATTTTGATCGCGCTCTTGCCCCGGAACCAGCACTCATATTCACAGGCCAGACATTCGGTGCCGCGCCTTTTTGTCTCCTCTTCCCCTAAATGAGCCACCGAAGGCGCCCCGTCCTGCAGCTGCAGGATGCCGCGGGCAAACTTCTTACAGGCATCAATGCAGGCCTTGGTTGCGCACTCTTTACACTTACTGGTGTAAATGGAGATTTTAATAGTTCTTTCCCGGAATTCAAGCATCTGCTTCACCTTACTTTCGCTTCTCGGCTTGATATTCTTTTACCAGGGCCAGCAGCCTTTGGCCGATAAACTCAGTATCGGTAACATGTTCCCGACCGTAAATCTCGACCCGGTTGGCTCCTTCCACATTGCTCAGACCTTCGCGCAAAATGGCCAGGGATTCCTCTTCCTTATTACCGCAGAGCAGGAGCACGCAGGGCAGGCCCGGCTTCTGCGGCAAAACCTCCCGCAATACCTTTACCACAGCGTGGGCATGGTGCCACTGCTCCTGGTTGGCCATCATAAAGCCGCCCAGCAGGTAGCCATCGATATTCGGTTGTGAGAGGATGACTTTGGCAACGCGGTAGACCTTGGAGGCCACCGGGTTACCACTGGTGTCGGCGTAGTTGGCCGGCTTCAAATTGACCTTATTCAGGGCGTCCATGCCCATCATGGCCGAACCACCGCCGATAGGGTGATAGCCGATATAACCCGGGCTCTTTTCATCGAAGCCCATGCTCATGACAAAGCCGGAGCCCCGGGTGTCAGCCTTCTCAATCCCCCAGCCGATATAATCCAGCTCGGTAGGTTCATGGGGGAAGTCGCGGGCGATTTCAATCCCCATTTCCGGGTGGCGATAGACGCTGCTGTTGTCGATCTCCATCTTGCAGTCCGCCGCTACCAGGTTCCCCTCCCGGGTCAATACCAGGGGGTTAATCTCCAGGGTGAAACAGTCATACTTCTTATACGCGTTCCAGAGCTTGACCAGGGTATTAGCAAAATTCAGCAGCTGGTCGTTGGGAATACCGGCCTTGACCAGCATGTCCACAGCGTCGTAGACTTCCAGCCCTTTAAGGGGCGAGATCAGCAATCTATAGATTTTTTCCTCTGGCACGCTTTCAATGTCCATGCCGCCCTCGGTGCTGAACATCATCATGGGACAGCGGGCATTACGGGCCGAGTTAACAATAAAGGTCACATAGAACTCCTGGGCAATGGCCAGCTTTTCCTCTACCAGGACTTTGCGTACCGGGAATCCCTTGATTACCGTGCCCAGGATCGACGCCGCCGCTGTCTCGGCCTCGGCCGGGGTGTCCACCAGTTTAACGGCCCCTGATTTACCCCTGCCGCCTGCCTGGACCTGCGCTTTAACCGCTACCGGGCGGCCAATCTCTTCCGCCACCTGCCTGGCTTCCTCCGGCGAGGCTGCGGCCCGGCCAACGGGAACAGCCATCCCGGCTTTCCGCAGCCATTCTTTGCCTTGATACTCAAACAGCTTAGCCATTTCTCCGTCCCTTCCACAATAATTTTCCGCTTTAGCAGGCGTCCTTTAATACCCTTTCCGCACACCCCTCCTTCAGCCGCAGTTTTCATTCTACCCCATAGGGGTATTTCAAGTACCTAATATATATTATACTTGATGCAATGCAAAAATCCTGCTGGTTTTTAATGCTAAAAAATAAATTTTTTAACGCAGCCAGGACACCAGCTGGACCATCAGGGCGGCAATACCGCCGGCCATTAGCGGCCCGACCGGGATGCCGCCAAAGAAGGCTACGCCAATAATAGAGCCAATGACCATGCCGATCATCATCTGGGGATAACGCTGGAGTAGCTCCAGCCCCTGGCAATTCATATGGGTGGCGATTAGCCCGCTGGCAATAGCTATCAGACCTGGTAGCGAAAGGAATGAGGCCAACATATCCCGCGGGGATACCCGGCCGGAGGCAAAGGGTACCAGGACAGAAACCACCAGAAAAATAAGGCCGGCCTCCAGAGCCCGGCGTTCCAGCAAGGGGTAGATCCTCTGCAAATTGGTAAACTGGAGCAGCAAAAGGACCGCAGCGGCGGCTGCAATGACATTGGAACGGCCTATAATGCCCAGCAGCATCAGGAGTAACAAAATCAGCGTGGCCGCGTTCATCTATTAACGCCCCTCGTACCAGCCATCTTATCCCATATATATGCCCGGCGGCGGAGGGCAAGAACGCCGGCCCGTGCTATCCCACCTTTTTTATCACCCCGCCGCTATAGACGGGGACCAGGTCCGAGGTGCCAACCTGGGCACAAAAATCCATATCTGCCTCCAGGCCCAGTTCGGCCAGGAGCCGGCCGTGGAAGCTGGCCTTCATAGCTGTTGCCAGGTCAGAGTGGTGGCTGTAGTAGTAGTCCCGCGCCGTCAGGGCGCCGTCCCGCAAGGAAAAGTCACCCTGGTCGGTAAGCTCAGCCACAATCAGACCAGCGGTCAAAAAATCCTCCAGGGAAAAGCGGTCCCGGGTACCGGCGCAAACGATGGTAATATCCGTTGTCGCGGCGGCAACATGCCGGGCTACCGCCGGGGCGTTAATCATGGCCCCCAGCACAACCTGCCGCCCACCCGCCGCCCGCCGGATAGCCCGGGTGCCGTTAGTGGTAGTCATAATCAGCCTCTTGCCGGCGACTACCTCCGCCGTGTACTCCAGGGGCGAATTACCCAGGTCAAAACCTGGTATCTTTACGGCGTTACGCTCACCCCCCAGAAGTACCCGTTCATCCTCCAGGCGCCCACGCATCTCAATGGCTTCTTCCGGGGACAGGACAGGGATCACCTCCAGGCAACCGGCAGCCAGGGCCACCGTAATGGTCGTCGTGGCTCGCAAGACATCGACCACAATGGTCGTTTTGTTGTTGATCGCCTCATCAGGGATGCCATTTAAGGTTGCAAACACGTCTATTTCCAAGCCCTTTATACCTCCTAAATATTGCCGACCTGATAAATATTCGCGAAAGGGAGGCGAATTCCTGCCACCCGGATGGAGATTAAATTAGGATTGGCCAGGGCCAATCCTAACAGCTCCCTTTAGCTCACTTCCGCTGCTACCAGGGTGGCCCGCAGGGTATCACCCCGCAGCCCCACCCGCAGGGCTTCCAGGGCCAGTACGTCCCCGGGCTGGACGTTGCCCAGGTTAACGTTGGGCCCCAGGCGCATAATCAAGGCCTGCTGTTGCTGCTTCTGGGGGGCCTCCCAGATAATCCGTTCGAGGCCTGGCAGGCCGGCCAGCATCCCCTCCAGGGTATCTTCCTTAATTGCACCCCGGCTGTCGTAGATGACAACCCCCTGGCCCGACTCCCGCCCCTCAACGATTATATAATCAGCCCCCGCCTCCAGGTCACTGCCGATCTGGTTTAAGATGAAGGTCTCCCCCAGGGCGTCCCGCGGGTCCTTCTTACCCACCTCGGTGATGACGCCAAACCCTGTCCCCCGGGCCTGGCGCACCGCCGCCAGGCGCAGGGTGCGGCTTAGATCAATCGTCCCATCGGAAATTTCAATAAAAGTATACCCCAATTCCCTGGCTGTTTGCAGGTAAAGGTTCAGGCGGCCCTGCAGAACAGCTACTTCAAAAAAGGTACCGCCGGGAAAGATATCCACATTATAGGAAATGGCCAGGCGGATCTTTTCCCGTAAAATAGCCGCCGGGTAAAAAACGGAAGTCCCAAAGCCCAGCTTAATAAAATCAATATACGGTGCTGCCACCTCCAGCAGATCCTTAAACTCCGTCA
>JASUSX010000140.1 GCA_030445875.1 Clostridia bacterium | reverse complement strand
GGTCACCTTCCCATCTGATTCTATTTATTATCCGACCTTCCGACCCCGGCTTGAAAACCTACCTCTTATCCTCCGATGCTGTTCTGACCTCAATCGAAACGCACGGAAAATCGTGGTAAAGCCCGGCCGGGGACCGGGCTTTACTTCTAAGCCAGGGGCGAAGATTGGGCAGTGAAGACCAGGTCAACGCTCAAATCCAAGTTTTGGGCGATGTTGCCGGTGGTGCTCGGCAGGCTGACGACAAAGGTCAACAAGTCGTCCTGGGGGGAAATCAGGAGACGGCCCCCGGTAGGCTGGTTATAAAGGCCGGCGATGTTGCCGTTATAAAGGACCGTGGCCGGGCTGGCCTCAATATAGATGTTCAGGCGGTCGGCCAGAACCTGGGCCTCTGTGGCCGTGGTGGGACTTACCCCCTGCCAATCGGCAAAAATGAAGTAGTATTCATCTACGGTACCGGTGTTGGAAACCTGCAGCTGGGGCGAGCCTACGGCCTGGCCCGGCACCAGGTTGGCCGGGGAAAAGAGGGCTGTCGTCGGACTGAGACTCAACGCTACGTCGGCAGTTCCCGCCGTATTGCCGGCAATAGTGGCACTGGCGGTAAGGGGCATATAAGCATCACTCCTTTTATTACCTGGGATGGTACTAAGTTATGCTGTCTGGTAAGTGATGGTAACCTGCTCCCTCCATTTTTCGAGTTGAATTTTTTAGGGGGGCCAGAGTATGCTTGCATAGTGTTCCCGGGGTTGATACTTAAAGGTAGGATCCTGGCCGACGGCGCGCTCGTATTTCCGCCGGATTTCCGCCGGATTGGCCCACCCCAGATGTTTGATGCGCAGGTCGCTCTCCAGGTAGGGCAGGCGGCGGTAGGCCAGGGGCAGGCGACCGCAGTGAAAAGCCAGGGCCGGCCAGGCCGCCGGTAGGTGGGGCTGGTATTTGACCAGATAGATGGAGAAACCCCGTCGCCAGGGGTTCCACAGGCCGTCCACCCGGTAATACTCTTCTCCATCCCAGCAGTCAAACAGGCGAAAGCCGACGGCTGGAAAAAGATCCTGCCATAAAAGATAAGGGATTTCGCCGGCCGCCCGCTCTTCCAGCAACTCGTCGGCATCCAGGGCCAGGATCCACTCCGGGTCGGCAGCAACGGTATAATGCCAGAGCTCCTGGCGCAACCGGGATTCATCGATCAGAAAGAGGGATGTTTCCCGGCGGTAGAGTTTAACCGCCGGGAAACTCGCGCATAGCTCCGGGGTGGCGTCGGTAGAAGCATCGTCTAAAATGATAATTTCATCGACGTAGGGGCTCAGGGTCTGGAGGCAGCGTTCCAAATACCGGTCGGCTTCGTTGCGGACAATCATCATGGCGGTGAGTTTGGGCATAACGCCGGACCCCCTCCTATTCTTCCAGGGGATAGACTTTGCTGACAAACTGGCGCCAGCGGGCTTCCCAGAGTTTCCGGTCAAAGACCCGGGCAGTGGCCGCGGCGTTGTTGCCCAGGCGGGTACGTTCCCCCGGGTGTTCGATTAAAAAGCGGAGGGCCTGGGCCAGGTATTCCCCGGTGGGGTGGATGAGCAGGCCGTTATAATTGTCGATAATGAGGTTAGTCAGGCCGCCGACATTGGTGGCGATAATGGCTTTGCCCATAGCCATGGCCTCCAGGCAGGAGAAACTGGTGCCTTCGGAAAAAATAGTGGGGATAACAACGATATCCGCCGCGGCATAAACACCGGGCATAGCATCAAAATCGGGATGACAGTAAAGAATGCGCTCGTTGTGAGCCTCTCCTTGCCGCCAGGCGTGGAAAGCCTCCAGGTAGCGGGGGGTATTAGTGTCCATGGCGAACTGGAACTCCAGCTCGGGGTAGGCAGCCAGTAAAGGCGGAATAACGGCCTGCAAAAGGGTGAAGCCCCTCTCCAGGGCCAGGCGCCGCGGGTAAAGGACCCGTATACGCTGCCCGTGCTGTCGCTCGCGCGGGTAAAAACGTTCCCGGTCGACGAAGTTGGGGATCACCTGAATCTTACGGTCGGCCAGGTTGGGGTAGATGGCCCGGGCGACATTCAGGAAATTATAATCGCAGGATATTATCAGGTAGGCCTGGAGAAGAGCGGCGGCGACGTGGTTTTCATAGGCCGCCCGGGCGAGTAAGGGGCTGGACCCCGGCAGTTCCCACCAGACGCCGTGGGAAATGCAGATAGAGCCGGGCCGGTAATATACCTGCTGCAGGATGGAGGAATATAACACCCGCCCGGGGACGCTTCTCTCTATACGCTCTATGGTCACATTTAAGTGTTTGGGATCGGCCTGGTAGCCATACACCGGCCACCCCAGGTAAGTAGTCTGGAAATCCCGGTGCGCGTTCTGGTGCAAGGATACCGCATAGCCCATATCTGTCAGCAGTTCGGCTAGGGCGCGGATATACCTTTCCAGGCCGCCGATTACCGGTTTCTTACCCTCCCAGTCTAAAAGGTTGGGAGTGAAAATTGCTATCTCCCTGGCCAAAACCAACCAGTCCCCCTGGGTTTATTTAGTAGCTTTACTATTTTATGCTCTACCACCCCGCCAGGTGAGCAAACGACCATACTACCACTGCCCCCTCCCTGTTGCCGGCGACAATTTTTAAGTAGAAACCCACCCCGGGTTGGTGGACGAGATCCCCACATAAAACAATAACTCCTAGTTTACCCGGGCTAAAGCCACACAAGCAAAGGCACAAGCAGAGGTACGGCTCTCCCGGAAAAAAGGGACGGTTCTCCTATTTGTACCACAAGAGAACCGTCCCTCTGTTTAGTCCCTCTGTTTACTATGGTCGCTAACCACAGCTGTAGACATAAGGAAGCTTGTTTACGCTACTGGCCCCAGTGGGCAATGTTATGTTTACGCTTGAATTCCGATGAATATTCTACTCATATTTAAGTGTGGGGCTCATTCGGCATCAATGCCCCTCCATAATTCAGAAATAGGTCTTACTTCGCCTTCCATGACTTCTTTCCAGCCCTAGCGGAAAGTAATTGCCGCAGGCTTTAAAGTTACACTCTCCCGGAAAAGGCGGATAATCTGAAGGAGATTTGGCAAATATTCTTGAGGCGTTTCCTGAATTTCGTGCTTTATTGCTTCCTCGTAACTAGGAATTTCTTTATACATGTTAAATTACCTCAATTAAGCTCTCGGTTTTTTAATCCTAATTCTATTCTTATCTTGCCCTGGTAATATTGGCAAGTAAGCGCAACCGGGTTACCA
Source organism: Clostridia bacterium (assembly GCA_030445875.1). Lineage (GTDB taxonomy): Bacteria > Bacillota > DSM-521 > Neomoorellales > Neomoorellaceae > Neomoorella. Next base: position 2,559 of record JASUSX010000140.1, on the reverse strand, counting down.
ACTGCCGCCTGCCCGCCTGACAAAATGACACAAACAAGGGAACCGTCCCCTTGTTTGCCATCTATAGCCTCACAGTCTGTTCCAGGGCGTCCTCCACCTGCAGGGCATAATCAGCCAGCAAGTGGAGGTGACGGCCCAGATATCCCCACGTACCGAAGTCTACCCGGTCATAGCTCAGGTAATGTATGGCTTCCTCGATAAAAGAAGTCACCCGCCGGGTAATGATGCCGGCGTTGCATAGCGCCTGAGGTAGCTGCCGTCGTTCCTCCGGTACGGGTAGCTCCAGTCTGACTACCGCCCGGTGGGCCAGATTCAGGCAGGTGCGCAAAAGCCCTTCATAAGGGGCAAAAACCTGGCCCCGGGCGGCACGGACAATCCATCGCGCTTTTAAACGCCAGGCGGCAATGCTGACCTCTTCCGGCGTGGGACGGCCTTGCCGGAAGGCCAGCTTTTCCAATTCAGCTTTAAAATTAGCATCCGGGGTATGGACCGGCAGGGCGGTGGCCAGCATCCAGGGGAGGGAAGAAATGGTATGGGGCGCATTGAGCACTACCACCTCTACCGGGTTAAATAGCCATTCCGTCCAGGGGTCAGGGGTATAGGCAGGAAAAAGCGCCTCTCCCAGGTGGTACTCCAGCTCGGCGACCAGATCCAGGGCTGCGTGGGCATCCGCGCACAGGGAAGGGTAAACACCAATGCCTACATCCACGTCGCTTAAAGGGGTGGCCGTGTCCGCAGTATAAGAACCCATCAGGTAGGCCACGGCCACCTGCGGCTGGTTTTCGACATGGCGCTGAATAGCGCTGATAATCTCCTTCTGATCAAGCAGCATTTCGACTCCTTCTAGTTACAAGCATGTAAGCAAATAGATTCTGAGTGTTGATAGTAGTTTCCAGCGGCATAAAGCCACACCCCTTTCTGGAAAATAAGCCCTGTAGCAAAATACGGCTGCAGGGCATAGAGAAGAGCCAGTTATAGTATCCCCGTTTTATGATGTGCCCTGCCATTTACACAAAATGATCTACACTCCCTTAGAAACCATACTTTCCTGCTAATAAGACGGTTATTATGATGGCTAGGGCACTGATAATCACGCCGGCCAGGGTGTTCCTATGGGCCCTGCTGTTCTCATGTAATTCTTGATGTAGTAAATTCAGCTTTTCCTCAAACCCGCTATACGTCTCTCGCATTTCCCGGTGTAATTGGTTTGACTTGCCTTCCAAACTGTTGAGTTCTTCCTTCATTTCCTGGCGGGACTGGTTCAGCTTGCCCTCTAGGCTGCCCAGGCCTTCCTTCATTTCCTGGCGGGACTGGTTCAGCCTGCCCTCTAGGCTGCCCAGGCCTTCCTTCATTTCCTGGCGGGACTGGTTCAGCCTGCCCTCTAGGCTGCCCAGGCCTTCCTTCATTTCCTGGCGCAAATTATCAAGCTTCACATCAATTTTCTTATCTAATTCGCCTATTTTTGTATCTATTTTCTGGTCCAGAACAGCTATTTTGGCCTCGATACTATCTTTAATTCCGTCGACACGCTGGGATAGATTGTCTATCCTCAAGGAGAGGTTGTCCGTCCGCTGGGCCAGGTGGTAATAACCGAATTCCGCTATCTTGGGTTCTATATCTTCTGAAGCCGCAGCAATTTCTTTCTTTACGCCTTCTATTACTTCTTTTTCAGACATAGCCATTTCATCCCCTCTCCTTTCTGCTACTATTTTAACATTTCCAGGAGGGACCAACAAGCAAAATTTACTTCCCAGGTCCCTCACCAGGTAATACAAAAAGGAAGGCAAACGCTTGCCGCCTCCCTTTCTCCGTTAATTTCCCTTTTTTCCCTGCTTATTCCCTGCCCGGTACCGCCCCGTAATAACGCCGCTGGAAGCCCAGGGCCACGTTGACCAGGCCGATCATTACCGGCACTTCAATTAAAGGCCCGATGACTGCTGCGAAGGCCTGGCCGGAGTTGATGCCGAAAACGGCCACGGCCACGGCGATGGCCAGCTCAAAGTTATTGCTGGCAGCCGTAAAGGATAGGGTCGTGGTCTGCTCGTAGTTGACCCCCAGGCGCATGCTGAGGAAAAAGGAAAGAAGGAACATGATGACAAAATAGCAAATCAGGGGCACGGCGATCCTGACCACATCCACAGGTAGGGAGACGATATACTGGCCCTTAAGGGAGAACATGACCACAATGGTAAACAAGAGGGCGATTAGCGCCAGGGGGCTTATCTTCGGGACAAAGGTTTTCTCGTACCATTCCTTGCCCCGGGCGGGCATCAGGGTAAAACGGGTGATGATGCCGGCCAGGAAGGGGATGCCCAGGTAGATGGCCACGCTGGTGGCTACCTCGCCGATGGAGACATGGACCCGCATAGTACCGAGGCCCAGCCATCCCGGCAGCAGGGTGATGAAGATATAGGCGTAGACTGAATAAAAGATGACCTGGAAGATGGAGTTTAACGCCACCAGGGCGGCGGCGTACTCGCTGTCACCCCGGGCCAGGCTGTTCCAGACGATGACCATGGCGATGCAGCGCGCCAGGCCGATTAAAATAAGGCCGGCCAT
>JASUSX010000139.1 GCA_030445875.1 Clostridia bacterium | reverse complement strand
CGCCCGGATGAAGGTTGATCCCTTTGCGCGGGAGATAGCCAGGATTCTTCCCGCCCGGGAACTAAGTGTACGCAAAAGAAGGCGGCACAGCCTAATCAAGATAGCTAAAACCTATATCAATACCTTATACAAAGCGGTGGAGGGTAGCGGTTTTATCATTTTTTTGGCGGATGAGGAAGGGGTAATCCTGCTCCTCAAGGGTGACCCCCCGGAGCTAGAACGCCACAAACGCATTAACCTGGTGGAAGGGGCTGTCTGGAGTGAAAAGGAGGCAGGTACCAATGCCGTGGGTACGGCCATTGTCATCGGCCAGCCGGTCCAGATTGTAGGGTGCGAGCACTTCTGCGCTTCCCAGCATCATATTACCTGTTCCGCAGCCCCCATTTTTGACTGCACCAATGAAATGATAGGGATTATCAATATGTCGGCAGAAAGTGAAAAGGTCCATCCCCATACCCTGGGGATGGTCATGGCCGCCGCCAGGGCCATTGAGAATCAGCTGCGCTTGGAGAAAGCCCTGGAAGACGTTATTAAGGCCAATAACACCATGAAGACGACCCTGATCTCAGTACCGGAAGCCATTGTAACTCTGGATGAGGGCGGCAGGATTAGCCAGATTAACCCTAATGCTGCCAATATGTTTGGTATCAGGGAGGAAAAGGCTATCGGGCAACACGTCGACGAGGTATTTAAGTGTTTGCCGCCTCTGGCGGGGGTTATTGACCGGGCAGCGGTGATGGATAATGTGGAGGTAATCTTTGAGAATGATAATAACACCCGGCGCTGTACGGTCAACGCCCGCCCCACCATTCATCAAGACCGGGTGACAGGGGCAGTAATTGTGATTCACAGTAAAGAGACAGTGCACCGCCTGGTGAATGAGGTAACGGGTGCCCAGGCCCAGTTCACCTTTCATGCCATTATTGGCCGAAGTAAAAAGCTGGAGAGGGCCAGGGAGATCGCCCGCACGGCGGCCGTGACCAACTCGACGGTACTTTTACTGGGGGAGAGCGGTACCGGTAAGGAGCTCTTTGCCCAGAGCATCCATAACGCCAGTTGCCGCAAGGGCCCCTTTATAGCCGTCAACTGCGCGGCCATCCCCCGGAGCCTCATCGAGAGCGAGTTGTTTGGCTATGAGGCAGGCAGTTTTACCGGGGCCAACCGTAATGGCCGGCCGGGAAAATTTGAACGCGCCAACGGGGGGACTATCTTCCTGGATGAGATAGGCGATATGCCCCTGGACCTCCAGGTAATCCTATTAAGGGTTTTGCAGGAAAGGCAGGTTGTCCGCGTAGGGGGGTTCAAACCCATTCCCATTGACGTGCGGGTGATCGCCGCTACCAATAAGGACCTGGCGGCCCGGGTGGCCGAGGGTACTTTTCGGGAAGACCTGTATTTCCGGTTAAATGTTGTAACGGTGGATATACCGCCGTTACGGGAGCGGAAAGAGGATATCCCCCTCCTGGTGGATTATTTGCTGCCCCGGATTAGCGAGCGGTTAGGAAAGGCCATAACCGGCCTCACTCCCAGAGCCCTGAAGTCATTACAGGAGTATGATTGGCCAGGTAATGTGCGCGAGCTGGAAAACACCCTGGAACGGGGTGTGATCATTGCCCGCGGTACGGTCCTGGATGTGGAGGATATTCCCGAACCAGTTATCAGGGGCCATCTTACCCCGGCAGTACCCCGGGAGGAATTGCTTTCCCTGGCCGAAATCGAAAAAGGGGCTATAACCAGTACTTTAACTCAAGTGAATAGTATTGTCGAAGCGGCCAGGGTACTGGGTATAAGCCGCAGCACCCTTTATCGCAAAATAAGTCAATACAATATTCCTTATCATGAAGGCTAGTTTTAGGACAGCAGCAAGGCCTTAAAGTAAACCATCTGCCCTATAATCGGACAGTGATGTCATATTATGAGACAAGCGGGAATAAGTTGCTGTTCCCCCAGCCCGGTCAGGTAAGTCCGGGCTTTTTTATGTGCTTGTTATCCCTTGTTTTTTAAGCCCTGGGGAGGTGGTAACGAAGCTGGCACGGGAATTGCAATAAAAAATATGGCAAGAAATTAGTGTTAGCGTTAGTGTTAACAAGGGGGTTACAGCTTTGCAGGTGGACGAGTTTAATTTTCCCGACGACTACTACTACGACAAGCACCATTTCTGGGCCCGGGTAGACGGGGAAACGGTCGTCATGGGTATGACCGAATACGCCACCAAAATGGCCGGCGACCTGGTCTTTGTGGAAATGATCTCCCCTGGTAAAAAGGTACAGCAGGACAAAGCCTTCCTGTCGGTAGAATCTGGTAAGTGGGTGGGCCGGGTCTTTGCCCCTGTTTCGGGCCAGATAGTCGCCATAAATGAAGAGCTGGAGTTTGAACCTACCATGGTGAACCAGGATCCCTATGGGGCAGGGTGGATCGCTAGCATCAAGCCCACTAACCTGGACGCGGAACTCGGTAACTTGCTCAAAGCGGAAAACTTAAAGGAGTGGCTGGAACCCGAGATTGAGCGCCAGAAAAAGCTCCAGGCTAAGAAGGGCTTTTAAGGAGAAAGCCAGCCAGCCGGTGCCGGTATCTCAAATTTGACGGAGGGGGAACAGGAACAATGGCTGAAGAACTAAACCGGGCCCAGAGGATTTTGAAGGACTTCCAGGATGGCCTGGAGCGGGCCAAGGTGGCCATGCCCAAGACTATCCAGGCCTATATGGATCTGGAGAAATATGCCGCGGCCAATTACGGCGTATTCGACAACAAAACCAAGGAATTGATGATGTTGGCCCAGGGCGTAAGGACGCCGTGCAAGTACTGCATTTGCATCCATACCTATAATGCCATTCAGGAGGGTGCCACCAAGGAAGAGATCTACGAAGCGGCCAGCGTAGCCATTCCCTTTGGTGGTGCCAAGACCTTTGCCTATGCCTGCACCTATCTTACCGAAGCAGTGGAGGCCTTCTGGGTAGACTAACAGAAATTAAATTATAACTTAGCAGGTGGGCACTGGCTGGCTTGTTGCAGGCACCGTGGCTTCTTCGTGGCTATGGTGTCTGTTTGCTTATCGGGTTAAGCAATCCTTTTGGGAGGTGGTTCCCCATGGCCATCATTGTTCCCCAGGTTCCTTTGGCGGTATCTCCCTGGCGCCCTTTACTGGTCGACGGGGGAGGTGCCTGTAAAGCTGCCTGCAAGTATTGCCCTGATCCCACGGTGCAGGGAAGGCCCCTGGCGGAAGCTGATCTGGGGGAGTGGGCTGTTGGTACCCGGGGTGTCCAGGGGATTAATATTATCGCCCGTCCTTACCCGGAAGTCGCCGCGGATCTTTACTGCCTGGTCCAGAAGCTGGTGGTAAATAACCCGGCCCTGGTTATAGTGACCCTGGGACCGGGCGCACCCATCGATACCTGGGGCCTGCAGCACCTCAAGGAGGCCGGTGCTACCGGGGTATGTTTCTCCCTGGTCGCGGTGACCCGGAGCCTGGATGCCTCTACCCGGCCCGGGCGCGGTGGCCGGCAGTGGTGGGACACCTGCTGGGAACTGGTAGATACGGCGATAAGCCTCTGGGGTCCTGGCAAAGTGGGCCTTACCCTGGGCCTGGGGTTGGGGGAGACGGAACAGCAGGTGATGGCCACCATCCAGCAAGTCCGGGACAGGGGAGCTGTGTCCTACATTTACCCTTTAATGACCACCGCGGAAATAAAGGTAAGTACGGGTAAACTCTACCGGGTTTTACTGGCCCGCCATCTCATTACGACCGGGCAGGCCACCAGCAACCAGATGCAGTATGACGACTTCGGACAGGTAATTCATTTTGGGGTACCCAGGGACAGGTTTTACGAAATAATGCAGGAGGCCAAACCCTTTAGCCTGGACAACCTCTGGCTTGATTGCTGTAGTATGGGCTGGCAGGCAGAACTGGCCGCAGGGCTTTTTCCGGCCCAACCGGGGGCAGAGATGGTGCCCGAACTGATACGCAGGGTGTGCAGCGTTGATTGGCGGGAGGCGTGGTTGACCAGGACCCGGGTCTTCGAGTTAGAAGGGGTTGATTTTGACGAGGATGAAATTGAGGCCGAAAATGGTTCCATCTATAAAATGATCGCCGAGCTGGGCCGGGCCGGGCGTTCAAATTAATTAACCTGTGGGGAGAGGAAAGTGGATGCAGAGTCCTGAATATGTACAGACAAGCCTGGCGGCAGCCATGACCCTGGGTTTGAAGGAAGGGAGTTTTTACCGGGAAGCAAAACTGAAAGCCTTAAACCTGTTGTTAACCTATGAGCAGGGATGTGCAGCCAACTGCGCCTACTGTGGCCTGGCCCGTTTAAGGCAAGGGAAGGGGACATTTATCCGCGTAACCTGGCCGATTTACCCTTTACGGGAGATAATCAGCCGTTCTTTACTGGTGCAGCATCAGATTGAGCGGGTTTGCGTCTCCATGGTTACCCATCCCCGGGCTATAGAAGACCTATGCCGGGTAATCCAGGAGGTAAAAAAAGGGACCCCTTACCCGGTTAGCGCTTTAATTACCCCTACCCTGGTCCATAAGTGGGAGCACCTGGAGCAAATCCGGTCTGCTGGGGCCGACAGGGTAGGGATAGCCATTGATGCCGCTACAGAACCCCTGTTCGACCAACACCGTGGTCAAGGGGTAAAGGGGCCCCACCGGTGGGACAGGTACTGGCAGGGGGTACGGGAAGCCGTGGCTGTTTTTGGTCCCTTTATGGTCGGGATTCATTTAGTGGCCGGCCTGGGGGAAACAGAGGTGGAGATGGTCCAGGTAATCCAGGGGGCCCACGACCTGGGGGCAGCGACCCATCTCTTCTCCTTTTTCCCGGAACACGGGACGAGGTTAGCTACCAGACCCCAGCCCCCCCTGGGCAGCTACCGCCGGGTTCAGCTAGCCCGTTACTTAATTAACGAAAACCTGGCGGCTGCCAGCCAGATGCATTTTAATCCCCAAGGCCAGATTACGGATTTTGGCCTTTCTGGATCTATGCTAGACCAGGTAATTAACCGGGGCGACCCTTTCCTGACCTCCGGTTGTCCCGGCGCCGATGGTACCGTGGCCTGTAACCGTCCTTATGGTAATGAGCGGCCCTCCCAGCCTATCCGCAATTTTCCCTTTCAACCGACGGCGGATGATTTGCGGGAAGTCCGGGAGCAGTTAACCTGGTATAACCAGGGCTAAATTTCTTACCGAGGTGGAAGAGTACCCAATGCCTGGTGAAAGCATGGATTTAGAAGGATGGTTGCATTTACCGACGAGCGTTTTGCTGAACGAGGCCTGGCAGGTACGGCGCCGGTATTTTGACAACAAAGTACTCTTTGCCACTCCCGGCGCCAAAGGGTACGCAAATGAATTTTACTGTAACAACCGGAACCGCTTTGTCACCATTAGCGTTACCGGCCAGGGCTGCGCTTTGAACTGCGACCACTGCCGCACAAAACTCCTCCGCTCTATGCTCCCCTGCCCTGAACCGGAGGATTTACTGGTGACGGTTAAGGGGTTACGGGATCGGGGTTGCCAGGGGTTACTGATCAGCGGGGGCGCTGATCAATCCGGGGCCGTCCCCCTGGCCCCCTTCCTGGGAGCGATTAAGGAAATTAAGGGTTGGGGCCTTCAGGTAATTGTCCACACCGGCCTGGCCGGGGAAGAGGTCATAGCCGGGCTGAAAGAGGCCGAGGTCGACCAGGTGCTGGTGGACATCATCGGGGCCCGGGAAACTATCCGGGAGGTCTACCTCATGGATTATGGGCCCGAGGCTTACGGTAATTTCCTCAAATTATGCCTGCAGTATGATCTGGAGGTCGCGCCCCATATAGTGGTGGG
>JASUSX010000138.1 GCA_030445875.1 Clostridia bacterium | reverse complement strand
TCCTGGCCAGCTCCGTAGAGTTTCAGTTCCCGGGCTACCTCGGTGCACTGCAGAAAAACATTCCAGGCCAGGTGGTGAATTTCCGGGCAATCAACGCCATATTTATGGGTCATGATGAGGTCAATATCATCACCCACATGGGCTACCCGGTAATCTATTAACAGCTTGCTGCCAGCCAGGCAGCGTTCCGCCGTCTCCAGGAGGCGGGGGTGGACGCTGGAGTGGCCCACAAAGCCGCCGATATCAGCCTTAATAACACTTAAAGTCACCTTCTCGCCCAAGGTAGGATAGCCCCCTTTACCGAATAAAAAATAATTGTGTTATACTATATGCATCTTTATTCGATATAGAATAGCAGATTCCTTCTACCTGGCGATAAATTTTTTATTAATAAAAAGGCCTCCCCCTGGTGGGAAGGCCTGCTAACATACGCCTATACACTAGTTGGCCGGTGTCTAACGGCACCCGGTGGCAGCCATGGTTTGCCCCTTACCCCGGAATTTTTTAACCAGGGTAAAAACAAAGATGGCCAGGGCTACAACATACAGGGCTATGGAGATGGGGGAAGCCAGAAAGATCACTGGATCACCCCGGCCCATGATCAATGCCTGGCGCAGAGAGCGCTCCATAATGGGTCCCATGACCAGGCCGATTAATAGGGGAGCGGGGTCATAGTCAAATCTGCGCATCAAATAGCCCACCAGGCCGGCTCCCAGCATGACCCAGACATCAAAGAGGTTATTATTATCGGCATAGGCCCCCACCATGCAGAAGAGCAAAACTACGGGCATCAGGTATTTCTGGGGGATGCGGGTTATGCTGGCCCAGATGCCCACCAGGGGCAAATTCAGCACCAGGAGCATAACATTGCCAATATACATGCTGCCGATGACCCCCCAGAAGGCTGTCGGGTGATCCCGTAAGAATAAAGGACCGGGAGTCACTCCCATTAACAACATGCCGCTTAAGAGGACGGCGATGGAGGGGGCGAAGGGTATACCCAGGGATAATAACGGTACCATAGCCCCGGCGCTGGCGGCGTTGTTGGCTGCTTCCGGTCCCGCCACCCCTTCAATGGCGCCGTGGCCGAACTCTTCTTTATGTTTCGATAAGCCCTTCTCCATACTATAGGAGGCAAAGGAGGCGATAGTTGCTGCCGGACCCGGCACCAGGCCAATGAGAAAACCGAGGAAGCTGCCCCGCAGCATCGGCGGTAAAGACCGCTTAATCTCTTCCCTGGTGGGATAAAGGTCCCGCAGGCCTACCTGCATCACTTCTGCGTTTTCATCAGGCCGGCTGGCCAGCCAGAAAATCTCACCCACCCCGAACAGGCCGGCGGCAATAGCGATAAAGCTCAATCCCGTACCGGCGCCGGCATAGTTAAAGGTAAAACGGTTTATGCCCCCCAGGGGGTCCAGGCCTACCGTCGAAAGAAGCAGGCCCACCGCGATCATGAGAAAAGCTTTCAGGCCGCCTTTGCCCGAAAGGTTAGAGAGGAGAATAACGGCCACTATGGTCAAAGCAAAAAATTCCGCCGGCCCAAACTGCAGGGCAGCCCTGGCCAGGGGGGGAGCGAAAAGCTGGATTAAGACTATGCCTAAAGTCCCGGCGATAAAGGATCCGATGGCACTCACAGCCAGGGCGGCGCCAGCCCGCCCCTTGCGGGCCATTTTGTACCCTTCCAGGCAGGTGACGACACTGGCCGGTTCCCCCGGAACGTTTACCAGGATAGAGGTAGTCGAACCACCATACATAGCGCCATAATAAATGCCGGCCAGCATAATCAGCCCGGCCGTAGGCCCCATTTTGACCGTCAAGGGCAAGAGCATGGCCATGGCTGCAGCCGGCCCTAAACCGGGTAAAACCCCGGTCAGGGTACCTATAATAACCCCTATAAAGCAGGCAAAAAGGTTAAAGGGTGTTAAGGCTACCTGTAAGCCCTCAAGTAAAGGCATCGCCCGACCTCCTAGATTAAAAGACCCGCTGGGAATGATACTTTAAGCCAGAAGCCAAAAATCAAGTACGCCCCCAGGGCCGCCCCGGCGGCTATGCCCGTGGCCAGGGACCACTGCCTGACACCCAGGAGCCGGCAACATAACAGGACCAGGATAAAACTGCTGGTAAAAAAGCCCAGGACATCCATGAGTAAAAGCGCGCCAACAATTAGAACCGTCAAAATCAGAACCCTGAGGCTATTTTCTCCCGTAGGGACTCCTTCTTCCTCTGCGGTTTTGCGCCCCAGAATACTGTGACCAAACAGCCAGCCGGCCATTACCAGGACAGCCACAGCCAGGAGCAACGGGAAAACCGCTTCCCCCGGGGAAGCCAGGTTACCCCAATCGTACTGGCGGGAATAGATTAAGAAAAAAAGGCCTATCCCGGCTAGGACCAGACTGCTGAGGGTGTCTTTAGCCATAGTGCCCTCCTAATTTCTCACCCGCGCTGGTGCGGCATAACCGCCCCCTGGGGTGGTGTCAGGGGGCACCACCCCGTCCGGTGCCCCCTGCCCGGAGTCTGTTTACTGCTTCTTCATGCCGATCTGTTCCATCAGGCTGGCCAGTTCCTGATCCTGCTGGGCGATGAACTTGTCAAAGTCCTTGGCGCCCCGGTATTCAATATTGGCCCCCATATCAGCGGCAAATTTCTTAAATTCATCGTTCTCTGTTACCTTCTTCATGGCTGCTTCCAGTTTGTTAATAACTGGCTCCGGTGTACCTGCCGGGACGGCGATGCCCCGCCACAGGGACAGGGTAAGGTCGATACCCTTTTCCTTAAAAGTGGGCACGTCTGGCAGGGTCTTCAGCCGTTGTTCACCGGTAACCGCCAGGATCCTTACCTGCCCGGCCTTTACCTGGGACATGATCTCGGCCGGCAGCTGGGAACTGGCCTCAATCTGCCCCCCTAAAAGGCTCGATACGGCCAGGCCCTGGCCGAAGGGTACATGGGTGAACTTGGCCCCCGTTTTGTTCTCCAGGGCCACCGCGGCCAGGTGGGTAAAGCTGCCCTTACCCGAATTACCGATCCTTATCTTGCCAGGGTTTTTCTTGGCGTATTCTACGAATTCGTTGATATCCTTCCAGGGCGCATCGGCCTTAACGGCAATGCTCACCGGCTCGGTAGTAAGCTCGGCTATGCCGCTAAAGGTCTTATAATCGAAGTTCATGTTACCTGCGTGGTAGGCGGTGTTGATGGAGTTGGAGTTCCAGATAATGGCGTAACCATCTGCCTTCTGTCCCTTGACGTAGGTGTAACCCGTGGCTCCCCCGGCACCTGTGCGGTTAACCACCGAAATAGGCTGGCCCAGGTCCTTACCGGCTATTTCGGCCACTTTACGGGCCAGCAGATCGGCGCCGCTCCCGGCACCAAAGAGCACCGTCATCTCGACAGGTTTGGTGGGAAACTCGACAGCCGCTTTGTTACCCTGGCTGTCACCTGAGCCTTGCGCCCCTTCACCGGGCTGCTTACCTCCACTACCGCAACCGACCAGGGACAGGGCCAGCATCACCAGCAAGGCGGCTAGTCCCAGGGCTATGCCCTTTAACCTCCAGTTACCCATGTTCCCCCTCCTATATTTTTATTAATGCAGCGGTATACCCGCCGGCATCTCCGCTATAACCAGGCCTACCGCAATGGCGACGGCACTGATGATGGTCATAATTACGCCGATCTTGAACAGGTCCTTAAAGCTAAAGTAACCGTAAGCGTAGGGTAGCACAAAGGACGGGCTCTCGGTTACCAGGATGAAATGGGTGGAAGAGGCGAAGCCCGCCGCTATGGCCAGGGCTAACACTGGGAAACCATTCTGCTGCGCGTAGGCGATGATAAAGGGCACGTTCACCGAGGCGGCAGCGGTAAAGCTGGAGAAACCTAAGGAATCGACGGCTACCAGCAAGGTCACGGCCAGGGGCTGCAGGGCCAGGGGCAAGGCCGCCATGGGCTTCAGGGCGTGTTCGGCCACCCACTCGGCCAGGCCGCTCTGGCTGGCCGCCAGGCCCAGGGCAAAACCACCCACTACCAGCATCAAAGCACCCCATTCCAGGCGTTTCTCCACGTCGCCCCACTTCTTGAAAACCCCCAGGCCGGGCATAGACAAGAGGCCGAGGATAATCAAAGATACCAGGGCTATAGGCAGCTTGTTCCACGAACCGGTAAGCCAGAGGGCTACTGCCAGGAGGAAGACGGCCATGGTGGTGACTTCCTCGGTGGACCAGGCACCCATCTGATGGAGTTCTTTGTGGATCGCCGCTTTGCCGTAGGGCAGTTCGTCAATCTCCGGCGGGAAGATCTTTAAGATCAGCCACCAGGAGATAAGGCCCACCACCAGGAAAATGGGGGTAGCGATAGCGGTCCACTGCAGGAAGGTTATACTCACGCCAGCCTTCGTTAGAAAACTCATGGTAATAATGTTCGAGGCTACCCCCGAGGGGGTGGAGATCCCGCCCAGGGTGGAACCAAACATGATAGCCATCATCAGGCCGCGGCCCAGGTTGCTATGCCCAGGTTTGGCTTCCACCGACTGCAACAGGCCCACCACGATGGGCAGCATCATGGCTACCACGGCTACGTCGGTGACAAACATGGAGATAACAAAGGAGACGAGGAAGTAGATGCCTATGACCCGGCTCACCCTGGTGCCGGACAGGGCCAGGAGCAAATAGGTGATGCGCTTGCCCAGGCCGGACATGGTAAAGGCCACCGACAGGGCCAGGACGCCGATGAGGAAAGGTACAAAACTGTCGCCGAAACTCTGGCCGATAGACTTTTCCAGGCTGAGAACGCCGGTTAAATGCAACATTACCGGGACCATTAAGGCTGTTACCGGAATGGGTAACGTCTCCGTCAGCCACCAGAAGACAGTTGTCGCCATGACGCCCAGGGTACGCATAGCCTGGGGTTTCATGCCAGCCGGCACCGGCAGGAGGTAGAACAGGCCCAAAATAGCCAGGCCAACGATAAAATAAGCCCATTTAACGCTAGATTTCTGCTCGGTTGCTACGGGTTGGATTTTACCCATACGTTCAACAGTAGTAGCCACAAATATCTCCACCCTACAATTAGTTAGTTTATGCTACCTGGATAACTTGCCGGCAGGGGGCGGGCTGCCGGCCAGGGAAACCCTGGTCCCACCTGCCCCTGCCCTGCCTGTTCTCCCTTAAGGATTAATAACCACCTTCATGGCTCCATCCTTACGGTTGACAAAGTAATCCAGCCCCTTGTGGAACTCCTCCAGGGTGAAGGAATGGGTCATGATAGGTTTAGCGTCGATCTTGCCCTGGGCCATTAAGGAGAGGGCGCGCTTGCAGTTCTGGTTCCCCTCGCCGCGTACCGTTAAGAGGCTAATCTGGTTCAAGACGACATAATCAAGGTTAGCCGTCACGGGTTCTTTGTAGAAGGAGACCAGGACCATGACGCCACCCTTTTTGGCCGACTTAATGCCGTATTCGAAGGACTGGGAATTACCGGCGCACTCGAAGACCCGCTCGGCGCCCTTGCCGCCGGTGAGAGCCATAACCTCGGCCACGGGGTCAGCAACCTGGCGGATGTTAATGGTATGGGTGGCCCCCAGCTCGCGGCCTTTACTCAAACGATCCTCCCGGGTGCCCATAAGGATAATCTTCTCTGCCCCCAGGGCGCGGGCGCCCTGGACTACCGACAGGCCGATGGGGCCGGGGCCAATGACCAGGACCGTGTCGCCGGCGATATAGCCGCCGCTCTTGTCGATGGCGTAGAGGGCGCAGCCGGCGGTAGTTACATAGGTGGCCTCGTTAAAGGAAATATTGTCGGGAATTTTATAAACAGAGTTCACATGCTGGACAGCGTACTCGGCAAAGCCGCCGTCCACGGTCATACCGGCGGCCCGGTGGCCTTTATCCAGGCGGCCG
>JASUSX010000137.1 GCA_030445875.1 Clostridia bacterium | reverse complement strand
TCAACATCCTCCTTAAGGGTTATGCTTGTTACCGCAATCACTTCGCCGTTTTTTTGCAAGAAGTGTGCCAGGGCATAAAAATGCCCCTTTCGCCGTCTCCGGCTCCAGGGGCGGGGAGAAAAAAGAACCTTTCCTGGTCTGTCTACGCACCACTTCTGAGAGCCATTTATTGTGTTCTTGTGGTCACATTACGTTTTACCGCTGTAGATTTAACTGGTGCAGTTTTAGACCACATCGGTGCAATTCTGTACCATCAGGCCATAGGCCTGGGCCTTGCGTAACAAGGTTGAATGGGATACCCCCAGGGCGCGGGCGGCCCGGCGCAGGCTGCTGTAACGGTCTAAAGCCATGGTAATCAACTGCCGTTCCACCTGTTCCCTGGCTTCCTGGAGGGGGAGAAGCTCCTTGAGGACCAGGGCCTTACCAGCTTCCTGACTTTCCCCAGCCCATTCCAGGGGAAGCTGTTCCGGCTGGATTAAATCGTCTTCGCCCATAATTACCAGGCGCTCCATGAGGTTCTGGAGTTCCCGGACATTACCCGGCCAGGCATAACCCTCCAGAAGCCGGCAGACAGCAAAGGACAGGCGTTTACCGGTACCATATTTGCCATTAAAGCCGGTGAGAAAATGCTGGGCCAGGGGCAGGATATCCTCTCTGCGTTCCCGCAAGGGGGGAATCCTGATGGGTACCACGTTCAGGCGGTAATAAAGGTCCTCGCGAAAGGCCTTCTCCCGGACCATTCGGGCCAGGTCCTTGTTGGTAGCAGCCAGGATGCGGACATTGAGCTTGATGGGCTGGCGGCCGCCCAGGCGGTAGATCTCCTGCGCCTGGAGAAAACGCAGGAGCTTCACCTGCAATCCCAGGGGTAGGTCGCCAATCTCATCCAGGAAAAGGGTGCCGTTATTGGCCACTTCCAGGAGGCCGATTTTTCCCTCTTTACTCGCCCCGGTAAAGGCGCCCTTCTCGTAACCGAAGAGTTCCGATTCCAGCAGGTTCTCAGGGATAGCGCCGCAGTTGATTTCCATAAAGGGCCCCTCACGGCGCTGGCTGTGCTGGTGGATCAACCGGGCGATGACTTCCTTGCCCACACCTGATTCCCCGGTAATGAGGACGGTAGAATCGACGGCGGCTACCCGGAGGGCCTGATCCACCACCCGCTGCATGGCCGGGCTCTGGCGGACAACCTCCGGGGCTGCCAGGTGCCGGGCCCTTAACGCCTGGAGTTCGGCCGTTGCCCGCTGGGCCTCTTCCTTCAGGTGGCGCAGCTCGGTCATATCGCGGATGTTGATAACCACCTGGGAGACGGCCCCTTCTTCATTAAAAACCGGGCTGCCGGTGAGGATGGCTTCCCGGCCGGCCGGGGTCTGGTACATGATGGTGGCCGCCTTGCGGCTATCCCGGACCAGCCGGCAGAGCTGGTAAAGCTGCCCCTCCGCTTCACCGGCATCCGGTTGTAACCTGCGGCCGGTGGAGATCGGGGCATCCGGGGAGGCCATAATACGGCCGCAAGCCTCGTTAACCCCCCGGACCACATCCTGGCCGTCGATTACCACCATGCCGTCGTAGCAGGCCGCGATTACACTCTGGAGCTGCCGGTTTAAGGATTTGACTACACTGAGCTCACTGGAGATGGCCTCCAGCTCGGAGATGTCCTGGAGGACCAGGACCTCGCCCTGCCCCTGGCCTTCCCTGGTGATGGAACTGCGGCGGACAGCCAGGGTTCTATCGCCTACCCGAACCCTGTGGAGCCTGTCTTCCCTGGCCGCGACGAGATAGCGGTGCAACCCCGAAGCCGCCAGGGCACTGGCTGCCGGCTGGCCCAGGGCTGCAGCGACCGGTAACCCCAGGAGCCGGGCTGCTGCCGGGTTAATCTGGCAGATATCACCCTCCCGGTCTACAGCAATAATACCGTTGGGTACGGCCTCCAGGACCGCCGCCAGCTGGTGCTCCGTTTGTTCCAGGGCCCGGTGCACCTTCTTAATCAGCTCAATCCTGGTCAGGACACCACTTAACTGCCGTTTTTCGTTTAAGACAATCAGGCGGTCAATAGGTAAATTGGCCACCTGGTCGAAACCCGTATCCTCGTGGATGCAGACCAGCTTCCTGTCCATAACTTCTTCTATAGGGGTAGCCAGCGTCGTCCCTTGCTGCAGGGCCTCCAGCAGGCGAAAGACGGTGATAATACCTACCACCTCGCCGTCGGCGCCCAGGACCGGGGCGCAGTTGACCTGCTGCCGCTGGTAGACGTCCACGGCATCAGCTAAGGTCTGCCAGTAATAAAGGGTTTCCGGGTTATTGAGCATAACCTGCTTGACCTGCATGGGTTCCACCAGCCCTTAAAAAGATTGGGGGTAACCCCGGACACCGCTATGCTTTCGAGGGTTACCCCTATTATATCAGGTGGTGCGGTTATGGACCAGATCTGGTAAAAGGATACCACAAGGTTCTTCCTTTTTTGTTCACCTGGTAATTTCCCGGCTGAAGGCCACCTTGAACTCCGGCGGCTGGTCCAGGCGCACCAGTTCCAGGCCCAGGCGGTCCAGGGTTGCCGGCGTCGGCCGGCCCTCTTCGTCCCAGCCGCGGCGGCGGTAGTAGGCCTGTACCAGTTCCGGTAACCTGCTAAAGGGTTCCGCCTTAACGCCGCTGCCTGCCACGCCCTCCCGCAAGAAACGCTCCGGCAGGGTGTCGGCTTCCCGGCCCAGGCCTTCCCGCAGGTTAAAGGCCTTTTCCAAGGTGAGGCTGCGCTCGGCGGCCGCCTGGAGGTTCTCCGGGGTCACCTCTGTACCAGTTACGGCCGTCACCATCTCCGCCATCAGCTCCAGGGGTAGCCAGCCGCCCAGGTAGGCAAAAAGGCAACCGATGCCTGCCTCCAGGGCTACAGTAGTTTCCTGGATGCGGCTGGCCTGTTCCACCAGGTCCTCCCCTTCCCGGTCGGCGGCAAAGAGGGCGGCATGGAGGGCCTTGCCGTAGCAGTAACTGCCGCCCAGGGCGGAGACGGCCAGGCCCAGGCCGTGGAGGGGCCGCACCCGCGGGTCATAACCGGGCATCTCGATACCTTTGATGGTCATGGCATACTCCATAGCCCCGGAGCCGATATGCTCCGCCGCCCGTTGTACCCCCTCAGCCAGCAGGTCGCCAATCCCCGCCCGGTAGGCGATCATGCGGATTAATTCCATGGTGGCCTCTGGCCGCTCCCAGCCCAGGTCGAAGCCTTCCGCTTTAAGCAAACCCCGCTGGTGCAGTTCGTAGGCAAAGGCTATGCTCCCGCCGGCGGAGACTGTATCCAGGCCCAAGTCGTCACAGCGGTCGTTGGCTGTGGCCACCATTTCCAGATCAAGGTGACCGGGATTGGCCCCCAGGGCCCAGTAAGTTTGGAATTCTGGCCCTTTGCGTTCCAGCAGGTGAGGCTGGTCGACCGTATCCGCATCAGCCTGCCAGGTGGCCTGGAAATTGCGGGCAGGCAAAACAGCTCCTTTAATAGCCCCCGGCAGCGGTGCCCGCTGGTCACGGCTGGTAATTAATTCTTGCTGCTCCGCCAGGAGCCGGGACCAGCGGTCGCTATTAGCTACCGGTATATCCGGTTCGGCACCCACAACAATGGCCTTTAGTTTTTTCGCCCCCATGACGGTACCGGCCCCGCCGCGGGCAGCCGTGCTGTGGCCGCTCACTATATTGGCGTAGCGCACCAGGTTTTCCCCCGCCGGGCCGATGCAGGCCACCCTGGCCCCCGGGCTGTGACGCCGGCGCAGTTCATCCTGGGTCTCCCTGGTTCCCCTGCCCCACAGGTCCCGGGCCGGCCTTATTTCCACCCGGCCCCTGGGGCCCAGGTACAAATAAACCGGCTCGGCCGCCCGGCCTGTTATTAATAGCATTTCGTAGCCCGCCCCGTGGAGCCAGGCGCCAAAGTCGCTACCCCCCACGGAGCGGATGAAGCCGCCGCTTAAAGGGCTTTTGGTCACCGCCAACCAGCGGTTGACTCCCTTCGCCCCGCTACCGGCCAGGGGGCCGGCGCTAAAGATTAAAATATTCTCCGGGCTTAAGGGTTCTACCCCCCCTGTCAGTTCGCCATATATATAGCGCGCCGCCAGGGGCCGGCCACCGATAAAGTCCCGGCCTACTTTATCCGGTATATCCTCCTGGCGGATGCTGCCGTCGGTTAGATTGACCCGTAAAATTTGCCGCTGCATAAAAACACCCCGCTGTTACTTTTCCTTTAGTATCAGCGGGGTGATGCCACGTTATACTTCTCCAGCAGCACCACCCGGGCCGGGGCTGCTCCAATTCCCTGGATGGGAAGGGGCAGGGCTTCGCCGCGCAAGTTATACCTTTGCCCGACGCTGCACCGGCTCACGAAAATCGTATACTGGTACTTCGATAATCCGTTTAGGTTTCATGTGTTCCTTTCGGATTTCCTCCAGCTGCAGAGTTGTTTCCGCATCATAATACTGCTCACCACATTCCTCGCATACCCATGCGGGGACATTTTCTACCAGGGTGAGTTTATCACCCCACCAGTTCTCCACCCGGACTTTTTTTGGCCTGACCTTACTACCGCAAAGCGGGCATTTAGTCATCTTTATTTCCTCCTGCGTTGCCCCGACTTCTTTCATTTATCCATTTTGGTGGCTCCGGGATATAAACAGTGATTATGATTAACGTCCCATCTTTATCCAGAGAACAGACTATATGAATAGTTCGCCCATCGGGAATATGACCTAGCACCAGGCAACTTGGTCCCCGGGGATCCTCAGGGTAATCCTCCAGGACCTCTCCTGTCAATAAGGCTACTATCATATCTGTAGCCGATATACATCGTTGCCCGGTACGCTGCCTGGCATGACGGCTCATTACCCAGTTACCCTTAATGATCGTCTCCTGTATCTGACCTAAATCCATTTCCGTTTCTCCCGTCCCGCTTACTTCTAATTTTAACCGATAATATAAAAGATCGCGAGTACTTTTTATCCTCCACGAGCCAGCCGCTTTGGCGGCCTACTCTATCTCCAGCAGCACTACCCGGGCCGGGGCGGCCTCGGCTCCCAGGAGGCGCAGGGGCAGGGCCAGCATCTGATACTCACCAGGAGGCACTTCCCTTAACCGCAATCCCTCAATAATGACAATTCCCCGTTCTAGCAAAGAGCGGTGGGTCGGGTAGCCGGGCTGGTCCCGCTCCACCCCCAGGGCGTCCAGGCCGACGCCGCGCACCTTTGCTTCCGCCAGGTAATGGGCGGCCCCGGCCTCCAGGTAGATAAAATCCTGCTCATTGCCAACAGCCCAGGAGTTTTTCGTCTTCAGCAGGATAAACTCGCCAGCCCGGATTCCCTGGCCCGCCAGGTCCCCGGCCGTAATGCGGTCGTTAACTGCCGTCAGGTCCAGTACCCGGCCGGAACCGATTAAAACCGCCAGGTCCAGATCGGCAGTCGTCGCCCCACCGGGAAGGATGTGGGCCGGGGCGTCGATATGGGTGCCGGTGTGAGTATCCAAGACCCAGCGCGTCTCCCGGACGCCCTTTTCGTAGTTGCGGGTAACTTCCATTTGCGGTTGTTTCTCGGCCCTGTCCTTATAGACCGGCATACCGGGGTAGACGGGCATGGATATATCGTAGATACGCATGTTTTTCACCTTTATACGGATTAAGTTGAACCGGTGTGAAATGCTATGTATAATTTTAAGAAAGGGGGCTGGATTATGAGTGCGGCACCAGTGATGGATGAAAAAGGTAGGGGCGTTATTTTCGAGTTAGTTTATCACTCTCCTTCCTGCCACCAGTGGCGACCGTCGCGGGTTAATAGTTCCTGCGCCGTAGGCGGTCCCCACTGGCCGGCGGCGTAATTGGGAAACTGCGGCGGCTCTTGAGCCGACCACGCAGCTGTGATGGGGTCGACGAACCGCCAGGCGGCCTCCACCTCATCCCAGCGGGTGAAAAGGGTGGGGTCC
>JASUSX010000136.1 GCA_030445875.1 Clostridia bacterium | reverse complement strand
ATAAAGAAGTTCCGTACCGCCCTGGAACAGGGTGATAATCATAACGCTGCCGTTAACCTGCGCCAGGCCATCCGCGCCATTGATAAAGCAGTCACCAAAGGTGTCTTACATCCCAACACCGCGGCCAGGAAAAAGTCCAGCCTCCAGCGCTATTTTAACAGAACAACCGCTTAAAACCAGCCAATAAAATTTCTACACATGTAATTTTCCCCCCGTTGTCCTGCCATAATAAGAAAAGGCCATGCAGAAGGGGGGGATTTTACTTTATGGCAGAAAAACCTGGCACCGCTAAAAACCCGGCTGAGAAGACGTCCCGCCGCCGGGAAGCCGAACTGGGGACCGGGGGTGCTGCCGGGGCCGATTATGAATTCGCCGCCGATGTGACTGCTCCCGGCTCCCGGGTTGACACCAACGTCAAGACCGGTTACGAGGCAAACCGTGACAAGACGCAGAAGAAATAAGCCTGCGGGGGGAGCAATTCAATGCTCCCCCCTGGCAATAATGGTCCAGATAGCCTGTTCCAGCAGGGGTCCGGCCTCTCCCTGGCCGGTTTTCAAGGCGGTGTCTACTTTTAATAATTCCTCCAGGGCCTGCCCGGCGGCCCGGAGGGAAAAATTGCGGGCCTGGGCTGCCACCTTCCGGGCCACGAAGGGTTTAAGCCCCAGTTTTGCGGCCAGGTTCCTGTTATTACCTGCCAGGTGCGCCCGGTAAATCAGGCGCAGCTGGCGCGCCAGCATGGCTACGATCCCCAGGGGGGCTTCACCCCGCTCCAGGAGCTGGCGTAAAAAGCCGATGGCCAGTTCAGGTTTCTTGTTTCCCAGGGCATCGACAAGCTGGAAAATGGTATTCTCAGCCTCGATCTCCGGTGCCAGGGCCTGGACAATAGCCGGGGTAATGGTACCCGGTTTTCCTGTATAAGCCATTGCCTTGCCCAGTTCATTGCGAGCCTGCCGCAGGTCGCCGCCGGCGGCCCGGGCCAGGACCTGCGCCGCAGCCGGCGGCAGGTTATAGCCTTCCTGCCGGGCTTCCTTCATCAGCCAGGCAACCAGGTCATCTCCCCGGAGGGGTGAACACTCTACAACCCTGCCGGTGCTACTTATTTCCCTGACTGCTTTCAGGCGTTTATCGATACTGCCGTTTACCACCAGCACCAGGCAGGTTGCAGGTTCCGGTTTGGTTAAATATTTGAGAAAATCCTTATCCTGCCATAACTCCCCGGCCGGGCTTTTAATCACCACGAGGCGGCGTTCTGCCATGGCCGGCAGGGTAGCCGCCAGCATGATCACTTCCGCCCCCGTTAACTCCCGCCCGTCCAGCTCATGATAGTCAAAGTCCCCTGTTTCCGGGGGGATAAGCTTTTTTTTCAGGGTTTTCAGGGCCCGCTCCTGCAGGTAACCCTCGCTGCCGTAAAAAAGGTAGACAGGGGCGATGTGGCCCTGCTCTACCTCCTCAACCAGTTCCTGCCAGTCCAAATTCAGCCCTCCTGGAAGAGCTCCCAGGGAAAGCCTGCCGGGAGCTAGCGTTTATAATCTATGGGCGCCGTTCAGCAGTCCACCCTTATTTTAACCCTTAGCATGCTGGCTGCCAGGTTCTCAGGGGAGAACAGTCTTTACCTGCCAGCTTTCCCCGTCGCTCCTGATGCTAATAGCCCCCTGCCGGTCGGTGCGATAAATGGGGACGCCCCGCTCCTGCCAGTAGCCCACTACCTCCGGCGCCGGGTGGCCGAAGTTATTTTTCTCCCCCACGGAGAAAACCACCGCTTGAGGAGACACCTGCTGCAAAAATGACGCCTCCAGGCCGAAGCGGCTGCCGTGGTGGGGCACTTTAAAGACGGTACTGCGGACATCCATCCCGGACCTCTCCAGATCGGCCATGGCTTCGGCCTCGATATCGGCCCCCAGGAGAAGGCTGAAGTCCCGGTATACTACCTTCATGACCAGGGAGTTGTTGTTGCTGTCGGAGTTGCTGCCGCTGATCTCCCGGCCGGGGTGCAGGACCTGGAGGTCCACTACCGGGTCCAGGGCCAGGGTGGCCCCCCGCCCCGCCTCCTGCCAGGGAATACCCCGGGCCTGGAGTTCCGCCAGGAAGGTCCGGTACTCGTTAACCATACTGCCGCGCAAGGGGGGGACGACGACCAGGGAGACAGGTATCTGCCGTACCACGGCCATGAGGCCGCCCAGATGATCGCCATCCGGGTGGGTGCTGACGACTACGTCCAGCCGCCGCACCCCCTGGCGGTAGAGGAAGGGTACCACTACCCTCTCCCCGAGGTCGAAATCGCCCTGGCCGAGGGGCCGGCCGCCGCCGTCGACCAGAATGTGCCGGCCGCCTGGGGTGGCCAGGTAGATGGCGTCCCCCTGGCCGACGTCGATAAAGGTCACCCCCAGTTCTCCCGGCTGCCCCGGGTGGTAAAGGTAGACCAGCAAAGTCGCCAGGGCCAGTGCCGCCACCACCCCCAGCTCGCGGCGATGCCACTGCCACAGGGCCAGCCAGCGCGGTTCCCGGCGACGCAGCCAGAGTTCCCGGAGGATGATCAGGATCAGGTAATAACCTGCCACAGCCAGGGGCGAGGGTGTGGCCAGGGGCAGGGTCATCCCCGGCAGGCCGGCCAGGCGGGCGAGGAAGGCCAGCAGCAGGTTAATGAGGGGACCCAGGGCGGTAAATACGGTCCCTGCCAGGGGCAGGCTCACGAGGGCCAGGGCGAAGGCCGCCAGGCCCAGGGTGACAATGGCTCCCACCAGGCCGGCGGCGATCAGGTTGGCTGGCAGGCTGAGAAGGGAAACAAAACTAAAATAACAGGCTACCAGGGGCATGGTGGCTACCTGGGCCGCCAGGGGGACCACCAGGTAGGCCCGCCAGGCGGGAAGCCAGGCCAGAAGGTCATCCAGCAAAGGGTAGAGATATACGAGACCCCAGGCAGCGATGAAGGAAAGTTGAAAACCACTGTCATAAAGGGTCCGGGGGCGTGCCAGCAGGATTATCAGGGCTGCCAGGGCCAGGGCGGTGTAGAAATCGCGGCGCTGGCGGCGCCAGAAAGCCATCAGCCCCAGGCTGGCCATGATGGTCGCCCGGTTTACCGAGGGTGTGAAACCGGTGACAGCAGTATAAAATATAAGACCGGCCAGCCCCAGGACCACCGCTGTCCCAACCCTTAGTCCCAGGAGACCGGCTATGGCCATGATTATAAGCAAAACCAGGGCGGTGTTGGAGCCGCTGACGGCGAAGAAATGGAAAACCCCCAGGTTTTTAAAGGTGTCGCTGTCCTGATCCGTTAATTCCTCGACGTCGCCGAAAAGGAGGGCGGCAAGAATCCCCGCCTGGCGCGGCGGCAGGGCGGCTGCGATGGCCGTTTTTACCCTGGCTTTGGCAGCCAGGGCCAGGCGTACCAGGGGGTTGCCTGTCTCTGTTTCCAGCTTGACTATGGCCCGGGGGTCATTGAGCAACATGCGGTTATAAATATAGCGCCGGGCCAGGTAGGCGCGATAGTCAAATTCACCAGGGTTGCGGGCCGGCGGCGGCGCTGTGAGCTGGCCGTGAACGCGGAGAACGTCGCCGTAATGGTACCGGGGCAGGCTGGTGTTTTTATCCCGCCGGTAGATAACGACCTGGACGTTTTCCTTTATCTTTTTACGGTATGCGCCCTGGCTGAACTCCCGGGCCGCCAGGGTATAAACGGCCCGGTTGGGGTAAAGCTGCGGTTCCCCTGTTACCATCCCAATGAGGTCGAGGAAGGTATCGCGCTCGCCGGTGAGCTGGCTCTGGTGAAGGCTGCTGTCCCGGGTACTGATAAAAAAACCCAGGGCCACAAACCCGGCCAGGAGCAAGTACAACCAGGCGGGCCGTTGCGGCGGCCGCCAGAAGAGGTAAGCCAGGAACCAGAGGGCCAGGGCCAGGACCAGGGGCCAGAACAGCGCCATGGTATCCCCCGGCATTACCGCCCATCCCGCCCCTTCCTGAAAGCGCGCCAGCAACAGGCCGGCTATATAGGCTACGGTAACCCAGAGGAGCGGTCGATCACGCATGGGTTAAACTTCGCCAGCCAGGGAAAGATTTCCTCCCGTCCAGCAAAGAAATTGCCCTTCTGATCTCTACCTCCTGGCCAGCCGGGCGGCCGGTGCCGGCGTGCGCCGGGCCCAGAAATTAGCCAGGAAGGAACCGCTCAAATTGTGCCAGACGCTGAAGATAGCGCTGGGCAAAGCCGCCACCGGCGTAAGGAATTTCATGGCCAGGGCCGCGCCCAGGCCGGAGTTCTGCATACCCACCTCGAAAGAAACGGCCCGGGCCTGGGCCTCGGTCATACGGCAGAGGTACCTGGCGACGAAATAGGCCATTAAGAAGCCCAATCCATTGTGGAGGATTACGGCCAGGATGACAGTGCCGGCGACGTTGACGAGTTTGGCGGCGCTGCCGGCCACCACTGCGGCGATAATTATCACGATGGCGATGACGGAAACCGAGGGCATTACATGGTTAACCACCCCGGCCCGTTCATTGCCCAGCACCTGCCTGATAACCAGGCCGATAATAATCGGCAGCAGGACAATCTTGGCGATATCAATAAGAAGGGCCAGGGGTTCTACAGGTATAAACTTCCCGCCCAGGAGCAAATAGAGGTACGGAGTAATAACCGGTGCTATCAGGGTCGTGATCGAAGATATAGTCACCGACAGGGCGACGTCTCCTTGAGCAATAAAGGTCATCACGTTGGAGGCCGTCCCGGAAGGGACGCACCCCACCAGTACCACCCCGGCGGCCAGCTCCGGGGGCAATCGTAATATGGTAGCAATGGCAAAGCCCAGCAAGGGCATAATGATAAACTGGAGGGCCACACCAAATAACACATTTAATGGCTGCTGCAGAACCCCGGCAAAATCATCCATAGTTAGGGTCATGCCCATGCCCAGCATGACGACGCCCAGGAGATAAGAAATATACCTGCCGAGGAATTGAAAGGAGTCGGGGGTGAGCAGGGCCAGGGCGGCAAAAACTATCACCCATAGTGTAAAGTACTTAGGGATGATCTCCAACAAGGAACGGTTTTTCTTTGCTGCCATAACTTAGAGCCTCCTACCGGGATACCTGAACCATAATTCCAGAATTGAGATTAACATTCGACAGGGTCCGGCAAACTCCTTTTGCAATATTACTTTAACTGGTTCCGGGCAATGAAGGTAACCCACTCCCCTAAGGACAGGGTATCCTCGACGGCAAACCCGTTAGCCAGCAACCCGTCCTCAACAACCCCGGCTTTACCCCTGGAGATACCGGAGGAGATAAGGATCCCCCCGGCTGGTAATACCCCGCCGGCAGACGGGATCATTTTAAGAATAACTTCCGCCAGAATATTGGCCATCACCAGGTCAAAAGGGCCTTCCACACCGTCAAGCAGGTCGTTATTCCTGACGGTGACTATATCTCCGGCGCCGTTAAGGGCGACATTTTTCCGGGCTACCGCCACCGCCACCGGGTCCAGATCAAGGGCCAGCACCGCACCCGCCCCCATTTTAGCGGCGGCCAGGGCAAGTATCCCCGTGCCGCAGCCGACATCGACAACCCTGGCACCGGGCTTGAGGACCCGCTCCAGGGCCCGGAGGCTCAGGATAGTTGTCGGGTGGGTGCCCGTACCAAAGGCCATACCGGGATCAATATCGATAACTATTTCCCCGGGGGAAGGAGTATATTCTTCCCAGGTAGGCTTGATGGTCAACCCCGTCGTTACCCGTACCGGATGGTAGTATTTCTGCCATCCGTAGGCCCACTCCTCTTCCCTGGCCAGGCGGTACCTGACAGTCGCAGCTCCCGGGTCCAGGCCCACTGCTGCCAGGCCCTTTACCCTGGTCTGAATCTCCCCGGCCCTTTCTTCCTGCCAGGAAGCCACGGGAAGGTAAGCCCTGACACGTACCCCGGACGCGGGATAATTAGCCGGGTCAAGGGCATAGATCTCTCCGTAACGATCTTCCCATTTGCGGGTAAGGTCGGCACTATCCTCAATGACCACCCCTGTG
>JASUSX010000135.1 GCA_030445875.1 Clostridia bacterium | reverse complement strand
TTGCCCAGCGCCACGGGCTGCACGCCACCTTTATGCCCAAACCGATCGCGGGCATCAACGGGTCGGGTATGCATGTTAACATTTCCCTCTCCCGTGACGGCCAGAACGCCTTTTACGATCCCGCCGACCGGCTGGGCCTCAGCCAGACGGCCTACCATTTTATCGCTGGCGTTATGGCCCATGCCCGCTCCCTGGCGGCCATCACCAACCCCACGGTTAACTCTTACAAGCGCCTGGTGCCCGGTTACGAAGCGCCGGTCTATATCGCCTGGTCGCCGCGCAACCGCAGCCCTTTAATCCGCGTACCGGCCAAGCGCGGGGCCTCTACCCGCATCGAGGTGCGGCACCCGGACCCCTCCTGCAACCCCTACCTGGCCCTGGCTGTACTGCTCAAAGCCGGGCTGGACGGGATTAAAAGAGGCCTGACCCCGCCGCCGCCGACAGACAAGAATATCTTCGCCATGACCCCGGCGGAACTCCAGGCGGAAAGCATCGGCGTCCTCCCAGGTAGCCTGGAGGAAGCCCTGGCCGCCCTGGCGGAAGATGGGGTCATCAGGGAGGCCCTGGGTCCCCATATCTACGAGCGCCTGACCCTGGCCCAGCAGCTGGAGTGTGAGCAGTACCGTACCCGGGTGCATCAATGGGAGATCGACCAGTACCTTACCAAGTTTTAGGAGAGAGGAAGTGGGCAATGATGCTCAAGGAGGGAGAATACCGGATACCTTCGGGATGCGCCATCAGTGGCTTCATTAATAGGGACGGCCGCCGGGTGAACGGCAGCGCCATTATCCAGTCCATGGCCCTGATGCAGGAACGCTCCAACGGCCTGGGGGGCGGTTTCGCCGCCTACGGCATTTACCCTGAATACCAGGATTACTACGCCCTGCACCTGCTTTTTGAAGATAAGCTCAGCCGCAACCAGGTGGAAGAGCTGATCAAGGATAATTTCTACATTGAAGCCGAAGACCGGATCCCCACCCGGCATGTGCGGTCCATTGGCAAGGCGCCCCTGCTCTGGCGCTATTTTGTCACGCCCCGGATGGCCAAAATCGAGGAATCACAGGAGACGGAAGCCGACTTTATGTCCCGGCTGGTCATGCGGATCAATGATAGCGTAGCCGGCGCCTACGTCGTTTCCAGCGGTAAAAATATGGGCGCCTTCAAGGGGGTGGGCTACCCGGAAGACATCGGCGAGTTTTTCCGCCTGGACGAATACCAGGCCTACAGCTGGATCGCCCACGGCCGCTTCCCCACCAACACCCCTGGCTGGTGGGGCGGCGCCCACCCCTTCACCCTCCTGGACTGGTCGGTGGTCCATAACGGCGAGATATCATCCTACGGGGCCAACCGCCGTTTCCTGGAGATGTACGGCTATAAAATGACCCTGCAGACGGATACGGAGGTGGTCGCCTACGCCATCGATTTGCTGGTGCGGCGGCACGGGCTACCCCTGGAAACGGCGGCCAGGGTACTGGCGGCTCCCTTCTGGCAGGAAATTGACCGCCTGCCGGCGGTGGAACGCGAACTTTATACCCACCTGCGGGTGGTATACGGTAACCTGCTCCTAAACGGGCCTTTCTCCATTATTGTCGGCTTTAGCGGCGGCTTCATGGCCCTCAATGACCGCATCAAGCTGCGGCCCCTGGTGGCTGCATCCTGTGGAGCCACCCTTTACGCAGCCAGCGAGGAAGCAGCCATCCGGGAGATCTGCCCTGACGTGGAAAAGGTCTGGTACCCCCGGGGCGGCGAGCCGGTGATCGGCCGTCTGGAGGAGGAAACCCAATGCCGACTCTCAGCCTGATGCCCACGGAGTTTACCGTCGTCCGCAACGAAGAGAAATGCATCAAGTGTCTGGCCTGCGTGCGCCAGTGCGGCTTTGAGGCCCAGCAGTACGACGCGGAGGACGACCGCCTCTACGCCATCGATGCCAACTGCGTCAACTGCCAGCGCTGCGTCAGCATCTGCCCGGCCGGGGCCCTGACGATCTATAAAAATCCGCCCCCCCTGCGGCCCCACGCCTTCTGGACGGAGAACCACCTGCGTAACATTGCCAAACAGGCGGAAACCGGCGGAGTGCTTCTGACCGGCATGGGGAACGACCAGCCCTTCCCAGCCTATTTCGACCGGCTGCTCTTAAACGCCAGCCAGGTGACCAACCCCTCCATTGACCCGCTAAGGGAACCCATGGAGCTGCGGACTTACCTGGGCCGGCGACCGGAACCAGGAGCCAAAACCCGGACGCCCCTGGTGCCCATTGCCACCCCCATCATGTTCTCCGCCATGTCCTACGGGTCCATCAGCCATGAGGCCTTTGCCTCCCTGGCCCGGGCTGCCAAGGAATTCGACACCATGTTTAACACCGGGGAAGGCGGCTTACCGGGCGACCTGTACGAATACGCCGACCACGCCGTCGTCCAGGTGGCCTCGGGCCGCTTCGGCGTCCACGCCGACTACCTGAACGCCGGGCGCATCGTGGAGATTAAAATCGGCCAGGGGGCCAAGCCCGGTATCGGCGGCCACCTGCCCGGGGAGAAGATTACCGCCCCGGTGGCGGCTACCCGTATGATCCCGGAAGGTACCGATGCCCTGTCACCGGCACCCCACCACGATATCTACTCCATCGAGGACCTGAAGCAGCTAATCTTTACCTTAAAAGAAGCCACCCGTTACCAGAAACCGGTATCGGTTAAGGTCTCGGCCGTCCATAATGTCGCCGCCATTGCCAGCGGTATCGCCCGCGCCGGCGCCGACATTATCGCCATCGACGGCTTCCGCGGCGGCACCGGGGCCGCGCCCACCATGATCCGCGACCATGTGGGCATCCCCATCGAGCTGGCTATCGCTGCCGTGGACCAGCGCTTACGCGATGAAGGTATCCGCAACCAGGTATCGCTGGTAGCTGCCGGCGGCTTCCGCAGCAGCGCCGATGTGGTCAAGGCTATCGCCCTGGGCGCCGACGCTGTCTATATCGCCACCGCAGCCCTCATTGCCCTGGGCTGCCACCTCTGCCAGAAGTGCTACACCGGTAAGTGCAGCTGGGGTATCGCCACCCAGGATCCCTACCGCAGCCGGCGCTTGAACCCGGAAATCGGCGCCGAGCGCCTCTACAACCTGCTGCGGGGCTGGTCTCACGAGATTAAGGAAATGCTGGGCGGCATGGGCATCAACTCTATTGAAAGCCTGCGCGGCAACCGCCTGCACCTCCGGGGCGTAGGGTTAAACGAAGTAGAACTAAAGCTCCTGGGTGTCAAGCACGCCGGCGAGGCCATGTAACGGGGAGGGGATATTGATGCAAAAAGTCTATGCCCGGCCGGCGTGGTGCATGAACTGCCACCTCTGCGAAGTCAATTGCATTATCGCCCATTCCCGCAGCCGCGACCTTTTCCGGGCTTACAAGCGGGAAAACCTGCGCGGTACGGCACGGGTTATCGTCGAGGAGCGGCTGCCCCTCTCGGTAGCCGTCCAGTGCCGGCACTGCGACGATCCCATCTGCGTCGCTGGCTGCATCTCCGGGGCGATGGTGAAGGATCCGGCCACGGGCATTGTCTACTGCCAGGAGGATAAATGCGTCGGCTGCTGGACCTGCGTAGCCGGTTGCCCCTACGGCGCCATCCGGCCGGGGGAGAAAAACGGCCGCCCGGTGCCACTGAAGTGCGATCTCTGCCGGGAGACGGGTGAGCCGGCCTGCGTGGCTGGTTGCCCTAACCGGGCCCTTGTTTGGGAAGAAAGGGGGGCCGGGGCGTGAACTACGTTCTCATCGGTAATTCTGTAGCTGCCGTCAACGCCGTAGCTGGCATCCGGGAATACGACCGGGAGGGCTCCATTACCATCGTCTCGGCGGAAAAATACTATGCCTACGGCCGGCCCCTCATTTCCTACTGGCTGGAAGGCCGGGTTCGGGACGGTAATATGCCCTATCGGCCGGAAGACTTTTATACCCGGTATAACGTCCACGTCCTCCTGGGCCGCCGCGCCGTAAAACTGGACGCCGAAATCCGGGAAGTCTGCCTGGATGATGGCCAGAAACTCCCTTATGACCGTTTGCTAATCGCCACCGGCGGCCACCCCTTCGTACCGCCCATTGCCGGTTTAACGCCGGATAATTACTTCACCTTTATCAATTACGACGACGCCCGCCGCCTGGAAGCCGTGGCTGCGCCGGGACGGGAGGCCGTCATCCTGGGGGCCGGGCCAACGGGCCTCAAGGCCATGGAAAGCCTGGTCCAGCGGGGTGTCCAGGTAACCCTGGTGGAACTGGCCGACCGCATCTGGGCGCCGGCCCTGGACCAGGAAGCGGCTTTCCTTGTGGCCAGTTTCCTGCAGGATAAAGACGTCGGGCTTTATTGCAACGATACTCTGGTAAACGTCGAGGGGATGGCAGGCGGTCGTCTGGGTTTACAGCTCCACTCCGGCCGGGAAATCACGGCTGACATCCTGGTCGTAGCCATCGGCGTACGGCCCAATATCGAGCTGCTGGAGGGACTGCCAGCGGTGACCTTTAACCGTGGCATTGTGGTAGGGCCGGACCTGAGCACCGGCCTGCCCGGTGTCTACGCCGCCGGGGATGTGGTCGCCGGCAACCCGCCGCTGCTGCCCCATGCCGCCATCCAGGGGAAAATAGCCGGGCGCAATATGGCCGGGGCCCAGGAGACCTACCAGCCCCTGCCACCCTATAACGCCCTGGGTTTCCTGGGTTTGCATATCATCAGCATGGGTGACAGTGCGGCCGGGGGTGAGGAATACGCTATTCTGAAAGAGGTTGACCCGTCCGCCCGCACCTACCGCAAGCTGGTTCTTAAGGAGAATCGACTGGCCGGCGCCCTCTGCATCAATAAAATCGACCGCACCGGCCTCTATCGCCGGCTCCTGGAGGAAGGTACTGACGTTACACCCTTTAGAGATGAAGGCTTCCGGCCGGATTTCGGCCTTTTAAGCCTGCCGGAAGAGGTCTGGCGGCAGCGGCTGGCAGAGTGAGGTGGGATTTATGGAAACCTTAAACGCCCGCGGCCTGCATTACCAGGTACTGAATGAAACAGTCAGGAAACTGCTGGATAACGGCTGCCGGGAACTGGTATTAAAAAACGTCAATGGCCAGCGCTACATCGGTGCCGGCCTCCAGGGGCAGGCGCGGCTGGAGATTCACGGTGTACCGGGAAACAATTTAGCCGCCCTCATGGACGGCCTGGAGATCGAGGTCTTTGGTAATGCCCAAGACGGCGTCGGCAACACCATGAACGGCGGCACCGTCGTTATCCACGGTAACGCCACTGACATTACCGGCTACGCCATGCGCGGCGGCCGCATCTTCATCCGCGGCAACGTCGGCTACCGGGTGGGGATCCATATGAAGGCCTTCCGGGATAAAAAGCCCCTGATCGTCATCGGCGGCCAGGCCGGGGACTTCTTCGGCGAGTATATGGCCGGCGGTACCCTGGTCCTCCTGGGCTTGGACCTGCCGCCCGGGAAACCCGTCGTCGGCAACTTCGTCGCTACCGGGATGCACGGAGGAGAGATCTTCATCCGCGGCCAGGTGGATCCCTTTTCCCTGGGGAAAGAGGTAAAAGCCGTGGCCCCTACGGTGGCCGATCAGCAACGCCTGCAGGAGATCGTCGGTGAGTTCGCCCGATACTTTGACCTGGAGGCCGAAAAGATCCTTGCCCGGCCTTTTACCAAGCTAATACCCTATAATAAACGGCCGTATGGTACGTTGTATACCTATTGAGTGGTGCGAATGGAAAGCCAGCCTTTGCCGTGCTGCCTTACAGACAGACACCGGTGGCCTAAGAGATGTTAAGTTGATCTATTGAAAGCATTATGCTACTATGACTTTAGTATGGAAGGAATAGCTCCGAGGATCAGGTGGAGGTGGATATGAGTGCGACACTTTAAGGTTGTTGTGGAGAAGCATCCCGATGGTTACGTGGCTTACCCCCTGGGATTGAAGGGGGTAGTGGTAGGTGAAGGGGATACTTACGAAGAAGCCCTGGTTGATGTAAAATCGGCAATCCG
>JASUSX010000134.1 GCA_030445875.1 Clostridia bacterium | reverse complement strand
GAGATTGGCGGCAGAACGCCTGGGTATAAGCCGCGTTACCCTCTGGCGTCGGCTTAAAAAGATGAAATTAATTATCTAAAGGAAGGCTTATAGGTAAATTTTTTATAACCAAGCAGGAACTTCTAAATGCGTGTCGAAATAATAAAAAGATAACAACCTGATGTCATAACCAAAGGTGGAGAAGCTACAAATGATAGCCCTGCAAATGGCAGAGTTTGTTGCCAATCTCTCTTACGATGCAATTCCCGCCGGGGTCCGCGCGAAAGCTAAACTGTGCCTGCTCGATGCCCTGGGTTGCGCTTTAGGTGCCTGCCGGCACCCGGACATCCTGAAATTAATCAGGGCGGTGCGACGGGTAGAAGGAGAGGGTCACAGTACCATCTGGGGTACAGGACAACCGGCCTCTTTGGGGGCGGCAGCGATAGCCCATAGCAGTATGGCCCATACCCTGGATTTTGATGACTTCCATAAAAAAGGCAAAGTCCATTGCGGTGCCATTATTGTCCCGGCGGTATTAACAGTTGCGGAACAGCAGGAGGTTAGCGGCCGGGAGATAATCACGGCCCTGGTGGCCGGCTATGAAGTGATGCTGCGGGTGGCCATGGCTGTGGATGCGGCTGCCCACCGCCTGCAGGGCTGGCACGGCACGGCTACCTGCGGCACCTTTGGTGCGGCGGCGGCTGTAGGCAAGTTATTGGGGCTCGATGCGTACTGGCTGGCCAACGCCCTGGGGACGGCGGGTACCCAGTCGGGCGGGGTGTGGGCCTTTACAGCTGACGGGGCCATGACCAAAAAGTTTCACGCCGGCAGGGCGGCCTGGAGCGGCACCCTGGCAGCCTTTCTAGCCCGGGAGGGTTTTACCGGCGCCACTCAGATCTTTGAGGCCACCGACGGGGGATTTCTGCAGGTCTTTTCGCCCCATCCCCATCCCGAGCTTCTTACTGCGGGACTGGGAACGGAATGGGAAATCCTGCAGGTTGGCTTTAAGCCCTACGCTTGCTGCCGGACCATCCAGCCGGCCATTGCTGCGGCTCTTGCCTTGCGCCGGCAATATGGTTTAAGCTGGGAACAGGTGCAGCAGGCCCGGAGCATTAAAGTTTTTACCTATAAAGTAGCGAAGAAACAAAACGATTTACCATTACCTCCGGCCAACCCCAATATGGCCCAGTTTAACCTGCCCTTCCTGGTGGCCCTGGCTTTACGGGAGGGGAACATCCGGGTTAACGATTTTAATGAGCAGACCATCCAGGATCCCGATTTGCTGGCGGTAGCCGGTAAAGTGGAAGTCGAGGTAGATCCCGCCATAGAAAGCCGGTTCCCGGCGCAGTGGAGCTGCCGCCTGGAGATTGTTACTGCGAGCGGGCAGGTCCTGGAGGCTGATATAGAAGCGGCCAAGGGTGATGCCGATAACCCCCTGGATCTTGCGGAACACCAGGAAAAATTTAAGGGGTTGCTGACCGGTTCCCCTTACGCTGGGGCCGCCGATGCCCTGTTTAATCTATTGTTGCAAATGGATGAAGATAGTAACAGTGAGAGATTAATATCTCTTCTCACCACAAAAAATATTTAACCGCCAGGAGGATTTTCTCAAGGTTTGTCGAATTCATTATACATCAAGGTACAAATGATATAACATTATAATGTACCTGCCATAAAAACGGAAGGTAGCGCTGAACGTTCGGAGGGGAGGAACTGAAGTTTGCTTACCACCCCTTTAACTTCTACGTTGCGCCAGGGGGTTAATTGGAGAAATATCCTGATTCTTTTGCTGGCGGCTGTACCCCTGGGGCTGGTAAATTACATACCCTTGCCTGCCGATTTGAGCTACACGGGCGCGCGCGCCATGGCGGTTTTATTCATTGCGGTAACCCTGTGGATTACCGAGATCGTCCACCCCGCGGTTACGGCCCTGTTTATTCTTGCCCTTCTGCCTTTAATGCAAATTATCACTTTCGAAAAGGCCCTGGCCGGTTTTGCCGATACCTCCATCATATTGTTAATCGCCATTTATATTTTATCAGCCGCTATGCTGCAAAGCGGCCTGGACCGGCGCCTGGCCTTTCTGCTGTTGAATCTCTCCCGGGGTAGTATCCAGCTCAACCTGCTACTGGTAGCCGTGACGGTGATGGCCTTTACCTTTTTAATCCCCACCTCTACCGGTAGGGCTGCCCTCATGGCCCCGATCTGCGTGGGTATTGTTAACGCCATAGGGTTAAAACCGGGCAGCAATGTGGGCAAGGCCATTTTCCTGATGGTGTCCTTTACTTCCCTCATTTTTTCCAATTCTATAATGACAGGTTCTTTATCTATGGTTTACGCAACTGGGTTATTTCAGCAAATTGCCGGCTATACCTGGACCTATTTAAGCTGGATGACAGTGATGCTGCCGGGATCCCTGATAACCATTTTCCTGGTCTGGTTAATGCTCTTAAAGGTATTCCCCCCGGAACTAAAAGGGCTGGATAACGGCCTCAAGTATATTAAGGAGCAGTTGTCCCTCATGGGCCCCCTGACCGCGGCCGAAAAGAAGGTGGCTTTCCTCTTCCTGGGGATGCTGGCGATGTGGGTCACTAATTTCCTCCATCATTTACCAGTAGCCTTGCCGGCCCTGCTGGCAGCGACCCTATCCTTTTTCCCCGGTTTTAACCTCCATTCCTGGAAAGAGGCCGTGCAGAAGGTTGACTGGGGGACGGTGATTCTCTTTGCCGGCAGTTTATCCCTGGCCACGGGCTTAACAGAAACGGGCGCCATGGGCTGGTTCGCTACCATCGCCTTTGGCAATATGAAGACGGGGAGCCTGGCCTTCCTGGGCCTGATGGTAATGCTCATTGCCATGGTCATCAGGCTGGGCTTTAATAGCGTCCTGGCGGCAGCCACGGTTATTCTACCTATGGTGCTTACTTTAGCCATGAAGCTGGGCCTTAACCCCATCTGGCTGGGGATGATCGGGGCCGTGGCCAGCGATCTGTGCATGTTTTTACCCACCCAATCCCCATCATTACTGGCAACCTATGGCATGGGCTTCTATTCGACGCGGGACACCTTGAAGGCCGGCAGCTTGGCGACCCTTTGCCTGGTGACGGTAACCCTGATTATGGCCATGTTTTACTGGCCCCTGGTGGGCGTCGCACCTCAGTAGGCGGAATACCAGAGCTTTAATAATGGCCCGACCAGAAAGGAGGTGTTGGCAGGCCGTATTCAATTAAATTAAAAGATTTGTTGTTCAGGTGCATGACGGGAGACAAGGGAAAAGGACAAAAGAACAATGGAAGGAGGAAAAAAATTGCATAAAAGATTGAACCGTTTTTTCCTGGTGGCTATCCTGGGCCTGGTTTTAGCGTTGATTGTTGGTGGCTGTGGCGGTCAGAAAGAGGCTTCCCAGGGGACGCCCTCCAAAAGTGGCCAGCAGGCGGAGGCAACAAAATTTCCCACCAAACCCATCACCATATTATGCCAATCGGCTGCCGGTTCACCGGTAGACATTATGGCCCGCCAACTGGCCAAGTATGCCGAGAAATACCTGGGCCAACCCCTGGTGGTTGAACAAAAGACCGGTGGTGGTACGGCCAACCAGCAGGTGGCTCTTAAGGAAGCCCCGGCAGACGGCTATACCCTGGCCACCATCACCCCCAGTCATGTGGGCGATTGGAACAATACCTTAAAAGGTAAATTCGGCATCGATGATTTTGTATATATCACCCGCGTCCAGATCGACCCCTATGTTGTGGTGGTCAACGCCAACAGCAAGTTCAAGACCCTGAAGGAACTGGTCGACTGGGCCAAGCAGAACCCGGGTAAATTAAAGGCCGGCGGTTTTGGCCCCAAGGGTTCCGGCCACTATGTCGCCTTTGACATGCTTGCCCAGGCCGGCGGTTTTACTTATACCTGGGTTCCCTATGACGGCGGTTCGGCGGCCGTAACGGCGCTACTGGGTGGTACGAACATTGACGTCTGCAATACCAACCCGGGCAATGTCATTGAACATGTCAAGGCTGGTAAACTACGGGTTCTGGGGGTATTAAGCGACAAAAGGGTTCCGGCCTTACCGGATGTCCCCACCTATAGCGAAGCCGGCTTTAATGTAGATACGTCCTGGGCCCAGTGGCGGGGCATTTATGCCAAGGCCGGGACGCCTAAAGAGGTTGTGGATAAATTGAACGAAGCCTTCTTAAAGGCTATTAAGGAGCCGGAATTCCAGAAGTACTTGCAGGATACCGACCAGCTCGACGGCAGCATGGGGCCGGAGGAATTTACCAAGCTAGTCAAATCTGCCGACGAAAAGACGAAGCAGTACAGCAAGTAAATGGCCGGTAAAAAAAGCGAGGGCACCTGGCGATGGTAACCCGCCAGGTGCCTTTACCAGAGGGTAACTTATAGGGAAGGTGGTAAAGCTGAAAATGAAGAAGCAGGGGGATTTTATCAGCAGTCTGATCCTCGTTGCTTTAGGTATCTTCTATCTCATTTATGCCTTTAGCTACCCCTGGGGATCCCTGGCCAACCCGGGCCCGGGTTTCTTACCAGTTGTAGCTGGTGTTTTATTTCTCTTATTGTCCCTGCGGCTCACCCTGGAAGCCATACCCCATCGCAGTACGAGCAGGGCTGATGAGACGTCAGCGACCACCGAAGAATCGAACCGGACGGGCGCTCTTAAACCAATATGGATTGTCGTAGCCCTCGCCATTTATATTTATCTTTTAGACAAGGCCGGCTACCTCTTGAGCAGCTTCTTTCTACTCCTGGCGGCGATTAAGATCATTGGTGACGATTCCTGGTGGAAACCCCTGCTCATTACCGTAGGCCTGGTCATAGGTACCTATTTATTGTTCGTGGTCTGGCTGGAAGTTCCCCTCCCCGGGGGCCATCTGATACCCATAGGAGGAAGATAAGTTGAGTGCCTTTGCTGCTTTACTTACCACCCTGCAGCCCCAGAATATCCTCGCCTGTTTTATCGGCGCCCTGGTGGGCACCCTGGTAGGGGTTCTACCGGGAGTAGGCCCGACCGCGACCATGGCCCTGCTCTTACCTTTAACCTTCAGCCTTGGTCCTACGGCAGGCCTGATCATGCTGGCCGGGATCTGGTACGGGGCCCAGTACGGCGGTTCTACTACTTCTATTCTGGTCAATGTGCCCGGGGAGTCGGCCAGCGTAGTGACGACCCTGGAGGGCTATAAAATGGCCCGCAAGGGCAGGGCCGGCGCGGCCCTGGCTGCCGCTGCCATTGGTTCCTTTGTTGCCGGCACCATCAGTGTTATCGCCCTGCAACTCTTTGCCCCGCCCCTGGCCAACGCTGCCCTGGCCTTTGGCTCAGCGGAGTATTTTAGCATAGCCCTCCTGGGCTTGATCCTCCTTTCTAACCTGACAGGCAAGTCTTATTTGAAATCGCTGACGATGGCTCTGGTGGGGGTAATGCTCTCCACGGTGGGCATGGACCCGGTGGCCGGGGTGGAGCGCTTTACCTTTAATGTGGTCGATCTTTTAAGCGGTTTCGGCTTTGTACCGGTGGTCATGGGCCTCTTTGGTGTGGCCGAAATCCTCAGGTCTATAGAGGAAGCCGATCAGCAGGTAGAAGTGATGAAGGTCCGTTTCCGGGACCTCTATCCTACCAAAGAAGAATTAAAACGTTCCCTTCCCCCCATGTTCCGGGGCGGCGTCCTCGGTTTCCTGATAGGTTTACTCCCCGGGCCTGCCGCGACCCTGGCCTCCTTCGTTTCCTACGCCTATGAGCGGCGCTTTGGCAAGCACCGCGAGGAGTTTGGTACGGGGGCCATTGAGGGCGTGGCCGGCCCCGAGGCAGCCAACAACGCCGCCTGCGCCGGTGGCCTGGTACCTTTACTGGCCCTGGGGCTGCCCTTTGCCCCGCCTACGGCTATTCTGCTCAGTGGTCTGATGATCCACGGCGTGAGCCCCGGCCCCCTTTTAATGCAGAATAGCCGTAGGCGGGGCAAAGGGCAGCCCCAGGGCCAGTAAAGGTACCAGGCCACCGGCGCAGGCGGCGTTGTTGGCTGCCTCGGG
>JASUSX010000133.1 GCA_030445875.1 Clostridia bacterium | reverse complement strand
CACCAGGCGCTGCAGGACGCCTAGCAACCGCTCGATGTCGGCCATGTGCAAACCCGTGGTGGGCTCGTCCAGGATATACATGGTCCGGCCGGTGCTGCGCCGGGCGAGTTCCGTGGCCAGCTTCACCCGCTGGGCTTCGCCGCCGGACAAGGTGGTAGCCGGCTGACCCAGGGTGATATAGCCCAGGCCTACATCCTGGAGGGTGGCCAGACGCCGGTGCAGGCGGGGGATAGCGGCAAAGAACTCCGCCGCCTCGTCGACGGTCATAGCCAGGACGTCGGCAATGGACTGGCCCTTATATTTTATGGCCAGGGTCTCCCGGTTATAACGCTTGCCCTGGCAGACTTCACAGGGCATGTAGACATCAGGCAGGAAGTGCATCTCAATTTTGATAATGCCGTCACCGCCACAGGCCTCGCAACGGCCGCCCTTGACGTTAAAGCTAAAGCGGCCCGGTTTGTAGCCCCGGGCGCGGGCCTCCGGGGTGGCGGCAAAGAGGGCGCGGATGTCGTCAAAGACGCCGGTGTAGGTGGCCGGGTTGGAGCGCGGCGTCCTGCCAATAGGCGACTGGTCTACTTCGATGGCTTTATCCAGGTGCTCAATTCCGGTCAGGAAGTCAAAGGACCCAGGATTGGTGCGGGCGCCGTTCAAGCGCCCGGCCAGGGCACGGTAGAGGATCTCATTGACCAGGGTACTCTTCCCCGACCCCGAAACCCCGGTAACGCCAATAAATAACCCCAGGGGAAAGCTGACGTCGATATTTTTCAGGTTGTGCTGGCGCGCCCCCCTGATGGTCAACCACTTCTCCCCCGGCTGCCGCCTTACCACTGGCACCGGGATGCGCCGCCGTCCGCTCAGATACTGGCCGGTAAGGGAGCGGGGATTGGCCATGACCTCCGCTGGTGAGCCGGCGGCCACCACCTGGCCGCCGTGATCGCCGGCGCCAGGGCCGATGTCGATGATATAATCGGCCGCCCGCATGGTGTCTTCGTCGTGCTCGACGACGATGACCGTGTTGCCCAGATCCCGCAGGCGCTTCAGGGTGGCGATCAGGCGGGCGTTATCCCGCTGGTGCAGGCCGATGCTGGGTTCGTCCAGGATATAGAGGACGCCCATGAGCTGGGAGCCGATCTGGGTAGCCAGGCGGATACGCTGGGCTTCACCCCCGGAGAGGGTAGCCGCCGCCCGGTCCAGGGTCAGGTACTCCAGCCCCACATCCAGCAGGAACTGGAGCCGGGCCCGGATCTCCTTTAAGATCTGGTGGGCAATGATGGCCTCCCGCTCGCTTAAGTCCATCTGGCGTAGAAACTCGGTGGCTGCCCGCACGTTCAGGGCTGTAAGCTGGCAGATATTGAGGCCTCCCACCTTTACGGCCAGGGCCTCAGGCTTCAGGCGCGCACCATGGCAGGCCGGACAGGGCTGCTGGCTCATGTAGTTTTCAATCTCTACCCGCGACCACTCCGAACCGGTCTCCTGGTAGCGCCGCTCGAGATTCGGGATGACCCCCTCGAAGGGCGCTTCGTAACTGCGCCGGTCGCCGAAGCGGTTGGTGTAGCGGAATTTGATGCGCTCCCGCCCGGAACCATAAAGGATCACCTGCAAGTGCTCCTGTTTAAGATCCCGCACCGGCACATCCAGGCTGAAACCGTAGTGGGCGGCCAGGCACTCCAGCATCTGCTGGTAGCCGTTGTTGCTGCGGCTCCAGGGGGCAATAGCGCCCTGCCGCAAGGTGAGGCTACGGTCAGGGATGACCAGGTCCGGGTCGACCTTCATGGTGATCCCCAATCCGGTGCAGGCCGGACAGGCACCGTAGGGATTATTAAAAGAAAAGAGCCGCGGCGTAATCTCCGGCAGGCTGATACCACATTCCAGGCAGGCAAATTTTTCGCTTAACAGCAGTTCCTCCTGGCCGACGATATCGACCAGGACAATGCCGTCAGCGAGCTTCAGGGCCGTTTCCAGGGATTCGGCCAGGCGGGTGGCTACTCCTTCCCGCACCTGAAGCCGGTCAACGATTACCTCGATGGTATGCTTTTTATTCTTTACCAGGCTGATATTTTCGCCCGTTTCCCGGATCTCCCCGTCCACCCTCACCCGCACGTAGCCCTGCTTACGGATCTCTTCCAGGACGTTACGGTACTCCCCTTTACGGCCGCGCACCAAGGGGGCCATGACCTGGAAGCGCGTCCCCGCCGGGTAGGCCAGCAGGCGGTCAACCATCTGGGAAACCGTCTGGGGAGCAATGGGCCGGCCGCACGCCGGGCAGTGGGCGTGGCCGATATGGGCGTAGAGGAGCCGCAGGTAGTCGTAGATCTCCGTCACTGTACCCACGGTGGAGCGGGGATTATGGCTGGCCGTCTTCTGGTCAATGGAAATAGCCGGCGATAGGCCTTCGATGGCGTCCACGTCGGGTTTGTCCATCTGGCCCAGGAACTGCCGGGCGTAGGAAGAAAGGGACTCCACATAACGGCGCTGCCCTTCGGCGTAGATGGTATCAAAGGCCAGGGAAGACTTCCCCGACCCCGACAGGCCGGTAATGACCACCAGTTTATCCCTGGGTATAGTCACATTGATATTTTTCAGGTTATGGGCTCGCGCCCCGCGAATGACGATTCTATCCGTAGCCATAAGGCACCCCTCTGGGAAGGTTCCTGCCCAGTATTATACCATAAACGGCGTTGATGGCATACCTGCAGGTGGTGGACACCGGGCCGCGCTATAAAAATAAAGACCGGGCCTTATTACCCGGTCGGGGAAAAGGGGGTTCCTCTCTAATCCCTAATCCAGATTAATGGGGTATTTGCCGTATTTCTTAATGGCATCCCGCATGGCCAGGGCGTTCTCCTTTTTGGCGTAGCTGGGCAGGCTGTTGGCACTGCTGCAGATATAGCCGCCGCCCGGCGCGGCCACCCGGATGCGTTCCTTGACTTCGGCGTCCACTTCGGCCGGTGTACCCAGGGTGAGGGTATAGTCCAGGTCAATGTTGCCCACAATGCAGACGCGGCTGCCGTACTCCCGCTTCATCCTGCCCATGTCCATGGCCGCCGGCTGGATGGGGTGGATGGCGCTCATCCCCAGGGTGAGCAGGTCATCCATAATGGGGAAGAGGTTGCCGTCGCTGTGGAAGACCCACGGCTTCTTGATGGCCCGGGCCACCACCTGCATGTGGGGCAGGAAAAACTCCCGGAACATCTGGGGCGACACCCAGGGGCCGCGGTTGTCAGCCATGTCGTCGTTGGCCCAGAAGAAATCAAAGTCCAGCTCGTTTAAGTGCTCCACCACCCGGGCCGACCATTCGGAAAAGCGCCGGTGCACTTCATGGACCAGCCGGGGGTTATCAAAGATGGCAAAGGAGAAATTGTCCAGCCCCATGCTGTTAATGGTCGAGGCCGCACCCAGGCGGATGCGGGCGAAGACTGCATATTTGCCCTTATATTTGGCAATCCATTCTGCCACCCGCTCGTAGCGGGCCGGG
This sequence comes from Clostridia bacterium, assembly GCA_030445875.1. Lineage (GTDB taxonomy): Bacteria > Bacillota > DSM-521 > Neomoorellales > Neomoorellaceae > Neomoorella. The sequence continues at coordinate 2,616 of JASUSX010000133.1, read as the reverse complement.
TGGTCAGGGTCGGGCAAGTATTCATCAAAGAGCTTTAAGGAAGCATCATCCACCAGTAGGCCTTTCTCGATGAAATTGCGGCCCCCGGCATCCGTCCCCATTTTGGCGATCCAGGGCGGGAAGAAGTCAAAGGTCACCTTACCAGGATAGTAGTACTTATCGTGGAAGGCATCGCCCCCCTGCATGGACTGGCCGGTGCCGGCCTCGCCCCCGGTGGGGTAATGGTAACCGAAGCCGTCCAGCCCCAGGACCTCGCAGAGGTCGGTAGGGGTAAAATCGTCCCGGCCCATAATCTCTACCTGCAATGGTTCCTCCACATCGTTTTCCACAAAGGGTACCTGGTCGGGTACCCCTCGGGCCAGGGCGGTCATTACCCTTTCCCGCGGTGTCATCGTCATGGAAGGGTCACCTCCATCAGTTTTTACGCTGAAATTTCTTCCAGCACCTTACCCTTGGTCTCTTCTCCCAGTACCACCACGGCGGCGGCCGCGACTATGAAGGCGATAGCCCCCAGGCCGAAGACACCCCCGTGGCCAATGGTAGGCAGGATTATCCCCACAACGTAGGGACCAATCAAGGAACCCAGCCGCCCAATGGACGAGGCAAAGCCGGCGCCGGTAGCCCGGGCCCTGGTCGGGTAAAGCTCCGGGGTGTAGGCGTACAGGACCGACCACATGCCAAACATAAAGAACTGCATGGCCAGACCAAAGATGATGAGCTGGGTCTGGTTGGCTGCCGTGCCGTAGAAATAGGCCATGACGGCACTACCCAGGAGCATGAGGACGCAGGTACCCTTGCGCCCCCAGGCTTCGACCAGGTAAGCCGAGGTAAAGAAGCCGGGTATCCCGGCCAGGGAGATCAGGATGGTGTAAAAGACCGATTTAGTCACCGGGTAACCGGCCTGCTGCAGGAGCGCCCCCAGCCAGGTAGTCAGGCCGTAATACCCCAGCAGGGCGAAAAACCACAGGGACCAGACCATGATGGTGCGTTTAACATAACCGGGCGCCCAGAGGTCCAGGAAGGAAAAGCGCCGTTCCCTGGTCGCCGAGGAAACAATCCCGGCTACAGGTGCAGGGAGTTCCTTGCCACCCAGGTGTTCTCGTACCTTATTTTCGATCATGGTCATCACCCGGTCGGCTTCGGCGTAACGGCCGGCATCCTCCAGCCAGCGGGGGGACTCGGGTACTATGCGGCGGATAATTAACACAAAGATGGCGGGAATACCTTCAGCTATAAATACCCAGCGCCAGCCACCCATGGGCAGGAGGATATAGGCCAGGATGCCGGCACCGATAAAACCGATAGGCCAGAAACCTTCCAGCAGGGCGATATAACGGCCGCGGTGCTGGGCCGGGATAAACTCAGAGACCAGGGACTGGCCAATGGGGAACTCCATACCCATGCCAAAACCCAGAAGCACACGGTAAAGCATGAGGCTCTGGACATTACCGGCAAAGGCGCAGAGGATGCTGGCCGTGCCCCAGAGGACCATACTCCACTGGAAGACCAGTTTGCGGCCAAAACGGTCGGCCAGCATACCGGCCACGGCCGCCCCCAGGAACATACCCAGGAAGCTCATGCTGGACAGTAACCCGGCCTGGGCCGTATTCAGATTGAAATAGGTCTTTAAGGAGCCCAGGACGAAGGTTAACATCCCCAGGTCCATGGAGTCAAAAAACCACGCCGTAGCAATAATACCGAAGATAATATTTTGATAACCGGTCAAAGGTAGCCGTTCCAGGCGTTGCGGGATACCCACCCGCGCAGTCGAATCTCCCATTGTTTAGCTCCCCCTTTCTTCAGGTTTACGCCGCCCCGGGGTTACAGCGCATATAACCTGCTTCTGGGAGAGTGGTTTCGCCATCAGACCACCTTAAACCTTTGAACTATCCCGCTTCTTTTTTATATATTTTTGACCATTGGGATCGTTGTCACAGTGATATTTTTCAGGCATATCTGTTACGGAAAGTTCCCGGGGTCACGCCCACCTCCCGCTTGAAGACGCGGCAAAAATAGGTGACCTCATTGAAGCCCGCCGCCGTGGCTGCTTCTTCCAGGCTTTTTCCCTGGCGTAGCAGGCATTTCGCTGCTTCCATACGGACCAGCGTCAGGTATTCAATCACCGTACGGCCCATTTCCTTCTTAAAGATACGGCTAAGGTGGGCCGGGCTTAAATCAATGGCCGTAGCTATATCCTCCAGACCGATGTTGTGCTGGTAATGGGTATTGATATAGGCGACGGCCTTTTCCACCGCTGGCGTTTGGTGGCTCTCCCGGGCGCTGTAGATACGGTCCATGAATTTATCCAGGGTACGCATCAGCCAGACAAAGCTCTCTTCCAGGGAGAGGGTGGATATTCTCTGCATACTGGCGGCGCTGAGATTTAATATCTCCTCCGGCCTGGCGCCGGCGGCTGCCGCCGCCCGGGAAAGGATGGCCAGCAATTCCAGCAGGCGGTACTTGATAACCTCGGCCGCTGTTTTCCCGATCCTCTTGGCCAGTTCCTGGACGGTGATGCTACCGGTCAGGGTAATCTTAAAGACCACTTTGGGTGTCTCTTTATGCTTCTGAGCCTTGCCTTTATTCCTATCCCGCCGCAGCAGGCGCTCTTCCCGC
>JASUSX010000132.1 GCA_030445875.1 Clostridia bacterium | reverse complement strand
CCAGTTCCGGGTTGGCACTTTTCAGGCGCTCCAGCTGGCCCAGTTTACCATAAACCTTATTTTCCGCCTTTTCCCGCACGCAGCAGGTGTCCAGGATAAGCACATCGGCTGCTGTCTCATGGGCAACCGGCTCATAGCCCGCTGCCTGGAGAAGGTCGGCCATTACTTCGCTATCCCTCTGGTTCATCTGACAACCGTAGGTAATAATCCTGAAGGTTCCCCCTTGATCCGCCAAGCCTGATTCCTCCGTCTCAAGAAGTGGCATCTTGCCCCTTTAATTATACAATCCCCCACCACCGGGTACAAATAATCCCGGCCCTTAAACTGGCCGGGATGGAGGAGTTTAATGCAAATGCTTTTTCTCGTCCCCGGGCTGGTTATCTGCCAGCATTTGTTGCAGTTCTTCCGCCTGATCCTCGCTGACCAGGTCTTCAATGTTCAGGGTATAGGCAGCCACCTTTTCGGTGATATAAAGGGGGGCATTGGCCCTGAGGGCCAGGGCAATGGCATCACTGGGCCGGGCATCGATAACTACTTCTTTATCTCCCTGGCGGAGATAAAGTTCAGCATAGTAGGTACCATCCCTGATATCCTGGACCAGGACCCTCTTGATCTCCACTCCCAGGTTTTCGCACAGGGAGCGCAGCAAGTCGTGGGTGAGGGGGCGCGGTGTCAGGATGCCCTGCAGGGCCAGGGCGATAGCCTGAGCTTCAAAGGGGCCTACCCAGATGGGCAAGACCTGGGTCCCCTCCTGGTCGCTCAGCAGCACTACCGGGCTCAAGGTTTGATCAAGGACTATCTGCTTTACCTTTACCGGTATGAGCATTATCCCCACCCCCAGTAAGAATATTATTCGGCCAACCTTCAATCCATTCTATTCCCAGAGGGTCAACGCCGTCACCGGGTCATAGACCCTTTCCGGCGGTGCCGGTAACTCTATTTCTTCGATGAAAACTTCGCCGGCAAAGACGATGGTCCCTGGCAAGAGATGGCCTCCGTGGACTTTCCCTTCTTTATCCAGGAAGGTCACATGGGCATGGACAAAGGGTTTCCCCTCTTTCAGGGATACATTGCCTACGCCACTCAAAATCTCCATCCCTTGATCCAATTCCAGGGTGATATAGCGTTTTTCATCCTGGAGGTAATACCCTACTCGCCCCTTCTGTACAGCTCCCAGAAAATTAATGGAGCCGAAGCGAATGTCATCCTCCTCCACAATACCCTGCAATGCTTCCAGGAGATCGCAGCCATGGACCAGGCGGTAGGCCAGTTGCCGGCCACTCCTACCCTCAAGCTTTGTAACATATAGATTCGCCATGTTTTTATAACCTCCTGCTTTAAGAGTATCAAATCTTAATTAACTCGTATTCCCGGGTCCCTAAACCGATCTCGGCGGCATACTGCAAAAGGGCCGTGCCGTCGTAGCCGCTTACGGCCTGGAATTTATCCCTGGCGTTTTCATGGCCGTCCAGGCGGGTGCCGGGCAGGGGCGGCTGGGCATTGGCCAGGTCGAAACTCGCCTGGTCCAGGGCGACGGGATCCCAGGAAGCCAGGATGCCTACATCAGGGATGATGGCTGCGTCGGCCCAGGCATTGCAATCACACTCTGGAGCCACCTGGACCACAAAGTTAAAGAAGAGGCACTTGTTTTCCTTACCCATCATAGCCCCCCGGGCGAATTCCACCATCTTTTCCTGTAAAACAACCGGTTCGCTCTTGAAACGAGCTTTAATGGCCCTCTCCGGGCAGGTGACAGTACACTCCCCGCAACCGAGGCAGAGTTCCGCGTTGATGCTGGCTTTTTCGGCCACGGTAATGGCCCCGGCCGGGCACCAGCGACGGCATTTGCCGCAGGCGATACACTTCTCTTCCTGTACCTCGGGCAAAACATCGCTGTGCATCATTTGCTTGCCGCCGGGATTGGCGCATCCCATACTCAAGTTTTTGATGGCACCGCCAAAACCCACCAGTTCGTGGCCCTTAAAGTGGCTCAGGACAACCATGCTGTCAGCGTTATAGATAGCGCTACTGATTTTTACCTTCTGGAAGTGCTTGCCGTTTACTGCTACTTCATAAAAATCCTTCCCGTTAAGGCCATCGGCGATAATAATCGGTGCTCCAACCACAGCGTAGGCAAAGCCGTTTTCAATGGCCGTTTGTAAATGGTCCACCGCGTTAGACCGAGAACCCACATAGAGGGTATTGGCATCAGTCAGGAATGGCTTCCCGCGGCTGGCCTTAACCAGTTCCACTACCCGCCGGGCAAAAACAGGGTTCAGGAAAGCTGTATTACCCTTTTCGCCGAAATGGATCTTGATGGCTACCAGGTCTCCGGGGGTGATGGCTTGCCGAAAACCGGCCTTGCGCCACAGGCGGGCAACCTTGTCCACCAGGTTATTACCTTTTTTAGTCCGCATATCAGTCCAGAATACTTCCGCAGCCATTGCTTTCTCCTCTCCCAACATTCCTGATTGGTTTGCTTCCTGCCCGGTTAGCCGGGCAAAACCCCGCTAAATCCGGTAATTAGGGGCCTCTTTAGTAATCATAACATCGTGGGGATGGCTTTCCTTGAGCCCGGCCGGGGTTATACGGATAAAGCGGCCTTTGGCTTGCAACTCGGCTATGTTTCGGGCACCGCAATAGCCCATACCGGACCGCAGTCCACCCACCAGTTGAAAGATAGTTTCTGCCAGGGGACCCTTATAGGGTACCCGGCCTTCAATACCTTCCGGTACCAATTTCTCCGCTTCTTCCTGGAAATAGCGGTCTTTACTGCCCTCCTTCATGGCCGCCAGGGAGCCCATGCCGCGATAGCTCTTAAAGCTCCGGCCCTGGAAGATCTCGATTTCCCCGGGGCTTTCCTCCGTGCCAGCCAGCAGGCTCCCGATCATCACGGTGCTGGCCCCGGCCGCCATGGCTTTGGTAATGTCCCCGGAGTATTTAATACCTCCGTCGGCGATCACCGGGATACCATAGGGTGCTGCGGCCCGGGCGCACTCGATAATAGCTGTAACCTGGGGTACCCCTATACCGGCGATAACCCTGGTGGTGCAAATGGAACCGGGGCCGACGCCCACCTTGACGGCGTCCACGCCCGCCTCGCACAGGGCCTTGGTCCCCGCAGCCGTGGCCACGTTACCCGCCACCAGTTCTACAGCCGGAAAGGCGCCCTTGATACGGCGCACGGTTTCCAGGACACTGCGGGCCTGGCCGTGGGCTGTATCAACGACAATAACATCCACCCCGGCCCCAACCAGGGCTTCTACCCTGGCCATGGTATCGGCTCCCGTACCCACGGCCGCCGCCACCCGGAGGCGCCCCCGTTCATCCTTGGAGGCCCGGGGGTATTTCCTCGTCTTCTCGATATCCTTGATGGTGATCAAGCCTTTCAGGTTGTAGTCGGCATCCACCAGGGGCAGCTTTTCAATCTTGTGGCGGCGCAAAATAGCCATGGCCTCATTTAAGGTAGTGCCTACCGGGGCTGTGACCAGGCTATCTTTCGTCATGACTTCACTAATAGGCCGCTCGTAGTTCTCCTCGAAACGGATATCCCGGTTGGTGATAATACCTACCAGCCGGCCGTTAACGGTGATAGGTACGCCCGAGATATGATAGTGTTCCATTAAGGCTACGGCTTCCCGCACCGTGTGGTCTGGCGTCAGGGAAATGGGGTCCGTGATTACCCCGTGTTCCGAACGCTTGACCCGATCCACTTCTTTAGCCTGGCGTTCTATGGACATGTTCTTATGAATAACCCCGATGCCCCCTTCCCGGGCCATACTGATGGCCGTCCGGGCTTCCGTAACGGTATCCATGGCCGCGCTGGCCAGGGGGGTCTGGAGGCGAATATGGCGGGTAAAGTTGGAGCTAATATCCACATCCCGCGGCAATACTTCCGATTCGCCCGGTATCAGCAGGACATCGTCAAAGGTCAGGCCTTCGCCGATAATTTTATCCGTCGTCAAGTTGAGCCCCCTCTCCTTCTCAGGACCAGGTTATTGTTTAATTATACCATAACTATCCTCGGGTGTACCAGATTTGGCCCCGCTAATCTGCTGCCAGGTCACCCCCACCAGGATCAGGGCTCCTCCCACAAATTGGTAGGGGTGCAGCCTTTCCCCCAGAACCAAAAAGCCTAAAAGTGCTGTAATGGCTGGCTCCAGGGTGGAGATAATGGCCGCCCGGGAGGCGCCGATGTACCTCAAACCCCAGGCCATGGCCGTGTAGGCCAGGACTGTGCAGACAAGGGCCAGGATCAGGATGGCCAGCAGGGCCTGGAACGTAAAAGCCAGGTTAAGATTACCGGTAGCCAGGGCCAGGAGGAAGAAAGCCGGGGCCAGGGCCGTCGTGGCCCAGGTATTGAAGGTGCGCGGTTCCAGGCGTTTTAAGAGGCTGGTCTGGCCTATGAGATAAACGCCGTTACCCAGGGCCGCCAGGAGGGCGGCTGCTATACCCTTTGTATCCAGGTAACCTACGGGAAAGCCCAGGATCACAAGCAAACCGATGAGGGTCAAGGCCAGGGCCCCTACCCGGGCCCTGGTCAGGGGTTCACGTAAGAATATGGCTGCCAGCAGGGTCACCACCGCCGGATAGATATAGAAAAAAAGGATAGCTACTGCCGCCGGGATCCGCTGAAAGGCATAGAACAACAGCAAAACCGTGGTCGCCTGGCCGCCCAGGGCCAGGATAACCACGCGGGCCAGGGTGGGCCGGTCCAGCCGCCACTGCAAAGGAAAGATCGCTATACTCGCCCAGAATAGAAGAGAAGCCAGTAAAAAACGCAGGGCCAGGGTGGTAAGTATACTGGCTCCGCCAACATAAGCCAGCTTGGCGGCTATTCCTTCCGCTCCCAGGGCGGCGGCTGCCAGGGCGGAAAGGAGTAACCCCCAACCGTCCAGCGAAATCCTTTGCTCTGGTTTCAAACCCTCATCCTCCCATCCCTTCCCGAGGTATTATACCATAAAAAAAGCCGGGTAACCCGGCTAATCCTGGCCCATGATGGAGTGGATCCCGTAGCGTTCGAAGTGATCCCGCAGGCGATAGATCACCCCGGCGTCTACCCCGAATTCAGCAGCCAGTTCGGTATCGGAGCGGTTGGCCGCCAGGCCGGCCAGAAAACGATCGAAATCCACCCCCACCTCAGTGGCCATTTCTTTCAAGCTGAGCCGGGTGCTCCAGGGTGCCCGGGACGGGTTGAAGGTAGGTTCCATAGCCAGCACCTCCTGGAGGTAGTTTGCCTTAAAGGGTTCCCTTTTACCCGGCCCTATAAAATGCCGTTACTCCCGGACTCTCCCAGGGCCTCCAGGTGGTGAACATCGTTTAAGAGGGTCAGGATCCTTTTATCCCCATAGCAATCGACTACGCTAACCCCGGTATTGTCCAGGCGGAAACGCCAGACGGCGGATAAATCCAGGCCCAGGATGCTGCAAATGAGGGCCCGCAGGCTCCCCCCGTGGGCTACCATCAGGATATGATGGCCTGTTTCCTGTTGCACTATCCCGTTAAAGGCCGCCCAAACCCGGTCTTTTACCTGGTGGAAACTCTCCCCCCCTGGTACCAGCCTGTGGCCCGGGTCCTGGCGCCAGGCCTCCCATTCCCGCTGGTAACCGGCTATTATCTCCTGGTAGGTCAACCCTTCCCAGGCACCGAAATTTATCTCCCTTAAGGCCCTGACCGGATTGACGGCGAGTCCATGGGGGGCAGCGATAGTAGTCGCCGTTTCCAGGGCCCGGCTGAGGTCGCTGGCATAAACGCTATCCAGGTGGACGCGGCGAAAGCGCTCTTGCAGCAATTCCGCCTGCTGCCGGCCGCGGGGGCTCAAAGCGACATCGGAATGTCCCTGGTAGCGACCGGAGTGATTCCATTCCGTCTCGCCGTGGCGGACCAGGTAAACCCTTGTCCCTGTGACCTGCAATTAATTTCCCTCCATTGCTCTCTTTAGGCCGGCCAGGAGTTGCGCGTTGGCCTGCCGGTCGCGCACGGCCACCCGGAAATAGGCCGGACCCAGGCCAGGAAAGGAAGAACAATCGCGTACCAGGATACGTTCCCGGGCCAGGTGCTCTGCCAGCCGGGGGGCGGCCAGGCCGCTGGCGGTAATCTCGATCAGGATGAATTTTACTTCGGGATGATAGGGCCG
>JASUSX010000131.1 GCA_030445875.1 Clostridia bacterium | reverse complement strand
TCCGGTAACTTTTTCGGACCTATGGCTAGTTTAATTATATCCTCATCCCTTAACGGTGGTGACATGTTATTCCAAATAGCACCCATCTCTTTGCTTCTGATTATTTCTGCCGTTAGACGCTCATGATCCCATCCTGATGGAAGTAGATCGCGTTCAGCGGCGTGTGAAAAGGGTAAGTGCCCCATATCGTGACAAAGAGCAGCCATCCTTAATACTCGTTTCCAGTAACGCCGTTTGTCTTCATTTGCAATTTCCGGGAATAAATCTCTTGCTTCAGCTATAAGGTTTTCTTCACGGGTAATTACATCATAAACCCGGCTTGCTAGTTCCATGACACCAAGGGAATGTTCGAATCTACGATGGGTAGCACCTGGATAAACAAGATAAGTCATCGCAAGTTGATGGATGTAACGTAGCCTTTGAAAGGGCCATGAGTTTAGAACTCTCCTTTCATCAGAATCAAGCCGGATAAAGGTATGGATGGGATCCCTTATTTCATGGAACTCCTTAACCATTAACAGCCTCCGCATTGCTTCAGAGGATAATAACCTATTATTTCTCCACCAAGCTGGAAATTCCTGCCCAGTTATGTCTATAAGCGAAATTTTGTTTTGTACTGGTCACAAGAGGCAGGTGTTCCCGGTGACATAGGGACTTAATCAAAGTTGCAACCTGGACGCGGCCGGGACAGGTCCTTGCCGTGTGTTGCCATTTCAGGGCAGGTAACGGCGGGCGCCCAGGTACCCGGCGGTAAAAAGGGGCTCATCCAGGCGGCTGATAACCACCCCCTGTTGGGAGCGGGAATTTAAGAACTGCCCGTTGCCGGTGTAGATACCGACGTGGGTAGGCTGTGTTCCCGTGCCACTGGTATTAAAAAAGACCAGATCGCCGGGCTGCAGGTCTTTCCTGGCAACCGGCCGGCCGACCTTGAATTGCATGTCGGCATCCCGGGGTAGTTGGACGCCGTTTAAGAAATAGGCGATATAGGTCAGGCCGGAGCAGTCGATACCGTAGAGGCTGACCCCGCCCCACAGGTAGGCCACACCCAGCAGCCGCTCCGCCACTTTAATCACGTCCGTGCCGGATCGTTTTTCTTTTACTTGACCCCCGGGCCAGATCTCAATTTCCTGCCGGGCAACCCAGGCCGGGGTATGCCCCGGCAGCCAGACCTCCAGCCAATCCCCCTTTTGCTCCAGCAGGGGCAGGTCGGTACCCAGCAAGGCCTCCCCGGCTTGAGTATCACCCCCCGGCTCCAGGTACAATATGGCCCTGGGCACCCTGACGGCTACCAGGTCTTGGGCCGGCGGGGGCGCGGCCTTGACCAGGTTCATTTTTTGCATCCAGCCGATATAACCATCGGACACCTGACCCTGGAGCCATTCATCTTCTTCCCGCAGGAACTTGACCTCATCGCCCAGGAGGGCCTGGGTAACCAGCTCGGCGCCCTGATCCGGGTTAGCCCGCACATCGGCCACGGCTGCGTTGACATAATATGCCTCAGCCCGGACGGGCGTTGCCCCCGGGGGAAGTTCCGCCGGTGGCGGTAATCTTTTAGCCTGCCTGTTCAAAAGGAACCCCCCTGCTATAACCATCGTCAGGATTAGGATTATAAAAAAGGCGTAGATTCTTATATAGTGACTACCTTTAAACATCGTTTACTCCCTGCTTTTCACCCACTACTGGTGTTGCCTGGCGGTATGGGCATCTACCCTAAAAATAACGTGCCCTGCCATTTTGTTCCTCTACTGGTGCCGCTGGCTGCACGGGCGCCTACCCTGGAAAAGCGCCCTTTACCATTTCCATCCTCTGCTAGTGCCGTCTGACGGCATGGGCACACCCTCACCATTTTTTATCATGCCCCTTTCTGCCGCCATAACATCTATCTTCATTGAAAAACTCTGCAAAGGGCTCCGGAATCGTTTGGCCTATCCCCAACCCCTGAAGTCTGTTATAATGTCTCTGCACCAGCCTGATTAGGCCGGGGCGCAGGAGCATCAATACGCCATCCAGGAAATAATATTATAGCTTCCTTCTCAAGGATAACGGCCGAACCATATAAAGTCAACGATGGAAAACGTTTAAGATAAGGCCATATTCGTCCATCCGCCGGGCCGGAACGTTTAATAGCGCGTACAACGGGCACAAGTTGTATAAGTTATATAAGTTGTAAGGATGTAAGGAAAGGTAGAGTGACAGCGTGGATAATAGTGGCTTCTTTTTGAGTAATGCCCTGCAATCCCTGAACAGCACGGACGGCAGTATTATCCTCGGCCGTTTTATCAGTGTCGGAGCTCTGGCCGCTATGTCGGCTTTCTTCCCTGTATTGTTCTTTTTAATTTCCTTCCTCATCGGCATCGGCAACGGCAGTACGGTGCTGATTGGGCAGGCCTAGGGCGCCGGCGACTAAGTTATCCCCTACGGCTGGCACCTGACAGTCAAAAAGAAACTAAAAACCCTGTAGCCATGGTAGCTGCTACAGGGTTAATTATTGGTGCTATTTTACCACCGGATAGCCGGCCTTCAGCCAGCCGTTATTCATGCCGCCGTTCAGGGAGCGGGCTTTGAAGCCGGCAATGTTCAAGGCAGCAGTAGTCTGACCACCGGTCTGGCCGGTATAGCAGTAAACGATGATGGTCTTATCGCGGGGCAGCTGATCCAGGTTGCGGCCTACTTCCTTAAAGGGAATGTTGTGGGCGCCGGCGATGTGACCGGCGGCGTAGTCTTTGGCCTCGCGGATATCCAGGATATAGATGCTCTGGTCACCGGCGTCGACGAGCTTCTTCAACTCTGCTTCCGGGATTTTATAGATATGGTCCGGCATACGCTCGTAGTAGGCGAAGACCGCCTGCTGGAGGATCTGGTTGCTATCCGCTGCCGTCCCGGCCCGGGGCCAGCCGCCCACAGCGGCCGCTATAACCATGAAAACCAGGATGGTAACGGTTACCGCCAGCAGGGCCCGGTCGCGGTTACTCCTGGGCATGTTTTAACACCGTCCCTTTTGCGATATTTATAGTACTGGTATTTTGAACAACCCTGGCGTCCCTTTTCTGCTCCCAGGCGTCCACCAGGTAGATAATCCCAATAATGGCCGCACTGTAGATTACCGCCAGGGAGAAAGGATTCAGGGGGATGAGGTCCGCCAGGTTGATCTTACCGGCATCATAAGCAGCAAAGGAAAGGCCGGCATACTGCTGCAGCAAGGTGTAAGTCAGGACGCCGAACAACCCGCCGACGACAGTGTAGCGGGCGTCCCGCTTGCCTTCGGCCATGGCGCCGATGCTGGTACCAGGGCAATAGCCTGCCAGGGCGAAGCCCACGCCGAAGATGAGGCCACCTACGATATTAGCCACCGGGTTGGTGACGATCATATCCAGGATCACCAGCCCCCCAGAATAGAGGCCAAATAGCCCCGCCGAGGTAATGGCCACACTGAGGAGCATAAACTTGGGTATGGTCAAATCTTTAAGGCGCAGGGCATTGACGATATTCTGGTATTCAAAGGCACCCACCCGTTGGAGAATATAGCCAAAGCCAATACCGAAAACCAGGGCAAGCAAGAGATTCACAGGTCAGCCCTCCCTCTGTAGAGGAATGTGGCCGCTGGAATACCTGCGGCAAATACCGCCAGGGCAAAGAGGATGCCGCTAACGGCCATCTGGCTCATACCGCTGATAATATGGGAGCTAGTGCAGCCGCCGGCAATCCGGGCGCCAAAGAGCAACAGAAAGCCGCCCAGGAAAGCGTGCCCGAAGCGCAGGCGGGGCCGGTCGCCAAACCTTTGCCGCCAGAGTTCGGGTATTGCCGGGGCCGGGCCTTCACGGTGGAAAAGCCTCCCGGCCAGGCCGCCGATGAAGATCCCCAGGACCAGCATCCACTGCCAGCTGACCATCAGGCCGCCGCTGGTGCCACAGGTACCCGCCGTCCAGGTGCTAACGGGTATCAGTTGCGGTGCAAAAAACTGGGTAACATAACCGGCAGTCTGGGCGTAGGCGGTGGTGGTCCCCAGGTGATTACCGCTGAAGAAGATGAGCAGGTTCCACAGCCCCAGGATAATACCGCCCTGAACCCAGGACCACTTGGTAGACAAGGTTACCATCTCCCCTGAAATAGATGTGCGCTTCTCATTTCCTCAGTTTGCTGATGACGGCTCGCGACTATGGGCAGAGACGCCAATTACGATGTACCCATACCGGTAGGGGTATTCTCTATTTATATAAATACCATGACCTATAGCATTTGTCAAGGCTTTATTTAAGGGTTATATTTGACACGATCGCGGTTAATGATTTAGAATTAGTAGGGGTACCATCCGGGGTAATGTATTGTTCCCCATAAAGGGTTACGTCCGGGGAGCTTCCTATGATAGCCGCCGGCTGCCATCAATGAAGAAGACAAGTCGGAGTCGATCTCCCCCTGTACAGCAAATATCGCGATGAAAGAAAATAGGTTAGCACCATTTACCGGGGAGGTGTTCAGAGTGGCAAGCAATTCAGCCAGGGAAGTTTGCCAGGAAGAAATCCTGGCCCGCCTGAAGCGGATCGAAGGGCAAGTCCGGGGAGTAGCCAGGATGGTGGAAGAGAAGCGTAGTTGTGGCGACATCGTCATGCAGCTGGCGGCTATTAAGGCAGCCATCAGCCAGGTGGGCGCCAGCGTTTTAAGCGCCCACCTGGCAACCTGCCTGGAGGTAGAAGTGGAGGAGGATAAGGTGAAAAAAGCCCTTGCGGAATTTACCCCTTTGCTGAAAAAGTGGTCTTAAATCACAATAGTTCACTAGGGGTCAGGGTTATATGCCGGAAAAAGCGCCTCCTCCAGGCGGTACTCCAGCTCTAGGCTATAATCGGAAACCCCCGCTGGCCGTGCCGCCACCGAAGGTCCACTCATCTATAGTAATCTTCTGCTCCGCCAGGATGGCCAGGGCGGTACGCAAAAGATAGCGCCAGGGTTCAATCGGCATAGGCCAGCATCTCCTGCCGCCGCCAGGCTGTGCAGAGTCCCCCCGGCTTATTATGCTTTTCAAAAATCTGGCTCTGGTACCCGTTCATCTGCGCGTAGCAGCCGGTAGCCAGGCCGGCGATGCCGGCGCCGATAATGATCAATGATTGGCCCATTTTTGCACCCCTTTGGGTTTTCGTACCTCGATCAAAGGATAAAGGTTAAATCCTTTAATGTCAACGAATCTCTGCCCAGCCTACAGGTTAGGAGACGGGGCGGGCCTGCAGCCAGACCCGCATCGGTTTATAAGGGGGAGGTGGCCCGGGTACAGGGATAACCGGGGAGGTAATCATCACCCCCGCGCAATTGACCCTGACATCCACCACCAGGTAACCGGAACCCGGGCAGACGACAGCCTGCTGGTGGCGCGGGCCGGACGGGAGGGTAACGGCGGCCGTCTGCCCGGCGCCGTCGGCATAGATTATCTCAACGGCATAAGTATAGAAAACTATAGCCAGGGCCTGGCCACCCGGGGATACAGGGATCAGCCTGTTCCATGACTTCAGGTTTTTTATGCTGCAAGCGAGGATCTTTACCGGTACGCCGGGGGTGGGGTCGGGAGGAAAGTAGGGCCAAACAAGCAAGGCCTCATCGGCCCGGCAGGTGGAATCCAGGACCCGTTTCCCGACAATTAACTCAACATAACACGGGCTTTCCTCCTCCCGGGCCGGTTGCTGGCCCGGGCCGGGTAAGGCCTGAGGCCGGCAGCAGTTATCCGAATCGGGGAGGGCCGCTGGCGGGCAGCAGTCATCAACCGCCGTCATGCTGCCTGGAAAGTGCCAATCGTAGCTGAAAAACGAAGGCGGCTGGTAGGATAATCCTGCCAGAGGGCCGGGGCAGGGCTGCCCTGGCGGCAATGGGATCTTGGGGCTCAGGGCCAGGCCCTGGTTGGGACCCGGACATGGCCTTACCGGCTGTAAGCCCAGGGTAGGGATAAGCATCAAGGTATCCTGGAGAATAGTGAAGACTACCAGTTCCTGCACCGCCACCAGGATATCCGTGCGGGGGCCAATGCGGAACCGGTTGCCCTTATTAGCTACACTGGGAGCCGTAAAAGGCATAACCCTTCACCTGGACCCTTCCCCTTATTAATATTAGCCTGTTGCAGGGGATGAGGCAGGGTCCCGTCGGGCGCTGGTTGCGCCCTTATA
>JASUSX010000130.1 GCA_030445875.1 Clostridia bacterium | reverse complement strand
GCCGGCCAGGGCGGCCAGAGAAACCACCCCTTCCAGGTCGATACCGGCGGCTACTGCGGCTGCCAGCTCCCTGATGGCGGCCGCGAGTCCCTTTTGCTCACCAGCCGGGATCAGGCCCAGGTGCCGGGAAGGGAGCGGGGGCAAAGCCCCCTTCCGTAGCCAGCCCACCACCGGAAGGCCGGTATAATCTTTGATGGCCCGGCGCAGGAGCTCCAGGTGGTCCTCGTTGCTCACCTGGTTCAGGATTACTCCGGCCAGATGCAGGTTCTTATCCAGCGATTGATACCCCAGGACTTCGGCCGCCACACTCTGGCCGCGGGAGGTAGCGTCGACAACCAGGAGGACCGGGGCCGCCAGCAGGCGGGCTATGGCAGCGGTGCTGCCGCTGCCGTCATCCCGGTGGCCGTCATAGAGGCCCATAACCCCTTCGATAATGGCTATGTCCGCCCCGGAGGACGCCCGGCTGCAAACCTCTAGGACGTTCGCCGGGGACATTAAAAAGGTATCCAGGTTACGGGAGGGCCTGCCTGTAGCCAGGGTGTGATAGCTGGGGTCGATATAATCGGGGCCCACCTTAAAGCCCTGAACCTTGTAACCCCTGGCCGCCAGGGCGGCCATTAAACCGGTGGCGATACTCGTCTTGCCTACTCCGCTGCGGGTACCGGCGATTACCACCCGCCTGCAGGCCATACTCAATCCCCCTTAATACCACTTGCCCTGGCAGCCCAGGATTAACCCCCCGGCCAGGGCCACTATTACCGTCGCTACTGCCATAAGACTAACGGTTTGCCCGATGTGTTCTGGTTTTAAGGCCTGGCGGGCCTCCCCAATCAGAGGGCGCCAGGATGGTCTCCCCTGGTAGTAATTGAGGCCACCGAGCTGTACTCCCAAGGCCCCGGCCACAGCAGCTTCCGGGAAACCGCTATTAGGGCTGGGATGCCGGCGGCCATCGCGGAACATTATGGTCAGGGCCCGGTGGCCATGTCCGGTGAGAGAGGCTGCTATGCAGATAGCCATTCCCGTTAGCCGGGCCGGCAGGTAATTGGCCAGGTCGTCCAAGCGGGCCGCTGCCCGGCCAAAGAAGAGATAACGGGGGTTTTTATAACCCAGCATGGAGTCCAGGGTGTTAATGGCGCGGTAGGCCATGGCCAACGGCACCCCGCCCAGGAAGAAATAGAACAGGGGGGCGATCACCCCATCGCCGGTATTTTCAGCCACCGTTTCCACCGTAGCCCTTACCACCTCTCCCCCGGAAAGGCAGGCCGTATCCCGGCCGACGATATAACCGACCTGCCGCCGGGCCTGCACTAAATCCCCAGCCACCAGGGAACGCCTGATCCCCAAGGCCGCCGTAGCCAGGCCCCGGGGGGCAATAGTGGTGGCCAGGAGCCACCCCCCCAGCAATACCTCGCACCAGTAGTTGGCCCGGCCGGCTAACTCAAGTAGGGCCCGGGTAACGATCCAGGTGGACCCAACGATAACTAGCACCACCAGTACTCCGCTGGCTACCAGGCAGCCGGGGGAAGCCCCCGACCGCCAAAAAAGCCTTTCTAACCTCCCAATGCCGGCCCCCATTACCTGGGTGGGATGCAGGAGCCAGGGGGGATCGCCAATCATCAAGTCCAGTACCAGGGCCAGGAGCAGCAAGGTAACGCTAGGCGACCCCAAAACCGTCACCTGCCAGGGACCGCTCCAGGCCCATGATCGCCTGCAGTCGCCCTAAATCCAGATGCCTGGCCACCACCCTGGCCAGGGTCTCCAAACGACGCTCCAGGTCAGCGGCAAATTGAAGGCCGCTCTCCATGACCGGCAGGCCGCGCCTGGCCCGCAGGAAGGCCAGCATCTGGTGGCGCAGGGGGTCATTATCCCAGATGCCGTGGATATAGGTTCCCCAGACCAGTCCGTCAGGGCTTACACATCCATCAGCGATGGTTACCCTTTGTTCCCCGCGCCGGGTAATCTGGAAGGCCGCCTGGCCACCCTCCAGGTAGCTCTCCCCCATGTGGATCTCGTAGCCCTCTACCTCCAGACCCTGTAAAGGCCCCAGGCAGGGTCCTGTTCCCGTTACCAGTCCGCGCACTACGTTGGTAGCTTTCGAGGATCGAAAGACCGTCCGCAATGGGAGCAGGCTCAGTCCATCGATCCTCTCCTGTTCAGTCTCAACATGTCCGGGGTCGCTAATTTCGCGCCCCAGCATCTGATAACCACCGCAAATGCCGACCACCGGCGTACCCCTGACCACCAGTTCCTGCAGGGCCGCTGCCAGCCCCCGCTGCCGTAGCCAGAGCAGGTCGCCAATGGTATTCTTGCTTCCTGGCAGGATAATAAGGTCCGGCTGACCCAGGGCCGCTTGATCCTCTATGTAGCGTAAATTAACCCCCTCTTCCCGTTCCAGGGCATCAAAGTCCGTAAAGTTGGCGATGCAAGGGAGCTTAATGACATCTATCTCCAACTCGTCTTTACCCGTGGAGCGGGCGGATGCCTGCTCCAGGACAACGGAGTCCTCTTCCGGTAAGCCATGGGCGAGGAAAGGGATAACCCCCACTACCGGTTTGCCAGTTTTCTTCACCAGGAAATCAAGGGCTGGTTGTAACAAATCCAGGTCGCCCCGGAATTTATTAATGACCAGCCCGGCTACCATTTCCCTCTCCTCGGGCTCCAGGAGTTCCAGGGTGCCTACAATGGCTGCCAGGGCTCCCCCGCGGTCAATATCCGCCACCAGGAGAACCGGTGCCCTGGCCATTTTGGCCACCCGCATATTGGCTATTTCCCCGGCCTTAAGGTTGACCTCGGCCGGGCTGCCCGCCCCCTCAATAACGATTACCTCAAATTCCCGCGCCAGGGCGGCGTAAGCGGCCTCAACATGGGGCCAGAGATCCTGGTTATAATGGCCGTGGTATTCCCTGGCTCCCAGGTTGCCCAGGGGCCGGCCCAGGAGGACTACCTGGGAGCAGGCAGGGGCCGTAGGTTTCAGCAGCACCGGGTTCATTTCCACCCGCGGCTCTACCCGGGCAGCATAAGCCTGGAGCAGCTGGGCTCGCCCAATCTCACCGCCATCCGGGGTGGCACCGGAATTCAGGGCCATATTCTGGGATTTGAAGGGGGCTACCCGGTAACCAGCCCGGGAAAAGATGCGGCACAGGGCAGCTCCCAGGATGCTCTTGCCAACGTTGGAGCTGGTTCCCTGGAGCATAATGGCCTGCGCCATCAACCCTCTCCCCCCCCATCCCAGGCCAGATGTAACAGGGCGTTGACAGCCGCTACGGCAATTGTGCTCCCGCCCCTGGTCCCCCGGACGGTAACAAAGGGTATGCTCGCTGCTTCCAGGGCCGCCTTGGCTTCCGCCGCCCCTACGAAACCAACGGGGGTGCCGATGATGGCTACCGGCGCCGCCTGGCCGGCTGCTACCAGCTCCAGCAGACGGAAAAGAGCCGTGGGGGCATTGCCAATAGCCACTAAAGCCCCCGCCATCCGGGAAGCCAGGTATTCCATGGCCACCATCGCCCTGGTCACCCCCTGGGCGGCAGCTTCTTTGACGACCGCGTCCTCATGGATAGCGCAGATCACCTTACCGCCACCCCGGGCCAGCAAAGGCCTGCTGATCCCCTGGCGCACCATTTCAATGTCCGTAATAATATCTACTCCCTGGCGCAGGGCGGCGGTGGCTACCTGTACCAGCCGGGGGTGGATGCGCACCAGCCGGGCGTATTCCAGGTCGCCCGTAGCGTGGATAATACGGGTTACAATAGCCCTTTCGCCGCTCCCCAGGCCGGAAGTGTCCAGCCGGGCAGCTATTATCTCCCGGCTGTAGGCTTCTATAGCCAGGGGATCATGTATAAAGGACACCTGCGGCCACCTCCCGGATACGTTCTACAATAACCTCCGCTATCCTGCGGTCAGCACCCAGGTTGGTACCATAAATCAATTCCAGGTCGGGGAAACGCTGCCTGGCTGCCTCCAGCTGCTCGGGGATATCCCGCTGGACATGGAGGCCATTGCAAAAGAACATGGGTACGACAATAATCTTCTGCCAGCCTTCGGCGGCCAGCATGGTTATCCCCTCCATCAGGTCCGGGTGGGTACGCATCATGTAGCACGGTTCTACCCGGATCCCCCCCAGTAACTCCCGTACCTGGGCCGCCAGTCCCTTCAGGTGCTCATTGGCCTCCGGTATGCGGCTGCCGTGGCCCAGTAAAATAATACCCGTAGCCATTGTCGTCCTCCCTTAATAATTCCAGAATTCTCCCCAACGGTAAACTGTCAGGCTCCGGCGGGCGGCGGATTACGACTACCGTTAGCCCCAGGTCCAGGGCGGCCTGGACCTTGGCGGTCACCCCGCCGGTGCTCCCGCTATCTTTGGTAACCACCACTTCCGCCTGGAACTGTCGATAAAGGGCCTGGTTTAATTCATAACTGCAGGGACCCTGGAGGGCTACAATGTCCCGGGGCAGGAAGCCCAGCTGGCGGCAGCGGGCGAGGGAAGCCTCCTCCGGCAAGACCCTGGCTACCAGCCTCCTACCGGCCAGGTGGGGGGAGGCGGTAAAAACCTCCAGGTGGCGGGTGCCAATAGTCAAGAAGATTACTTGCCCCCGGGACGCCAGGCGCGCCGCTGCCTTAAAATCGGCTGCCAGCAGTAAGTCCGGGTGCCCGGGTAGTTGTACTGCCGGGCGCTGATAACGGAAGTAGGGCAAACCCTTCTCTTGGCAGACCTGGGCCGCAATCCTGGTAATCTCCCTGGCAAAGGGATGGGTGGCATCCACGACGGCCTGAATATCCAGTTCCCTGAGCAGGAGGCCCAGGCCTTCACCCCCCAGCGGACCCTCATGGATCTTATCCGCGCCGGCTTCCCCGGCCAGCCGGGCCCCATAGGCCGAAATAGTACTGGCTGCCACCCGGTACCCCGCTTTTTTTAGAGCGCGAATAATCTCCCTGGCATCGGCCGTTCCGGCCAGGACCAGAATCAAAGGCGGTACCCCCGGGGTGTGACCAGGTAGCCGTTCAGGACCCTGGTCTGGCTGTTACCGATGATAACTGTGCTGACCATGTCCACCGGGAGCTCCAGAAGAGTCGCCAGGTCCCGGATCCAGGTCTCCTCCCCTACCCGGCCGGCGTTGCGAACTACTCCCACCGGGGTCGCGGGCTGGCGGTACCGGAGGATAATATCCCGGGCTCGACGCAGGTGGTCAGGCCGGCCATGGCTGCGGGGGTTGTAGAGGACGAGGACAAAGTCGGCGGCCGCAGCCAGCTCAAGGCGCCTGGCTATGACCTCCCAGGGGGTCAAACGATCGCTCAAGCTGATAACAGCAAAGTCATGCATCAGGGGCGCTCCCAGGGAGGCAGCCGCAGACGTAGCTGCCGTTACCCCGGGGATTATAGTCACCGGCACTTCCGCCCCGCGGGGGTTTTCGGCCAGGATCTCCAGGATCAGGCCAGCCATGCCATAAACCCCGGGATCCCCGCTGGAAATAACGGCTACCCGCGCCCCGGCCACCGCCCGGGCGACTGCTTCTCGGCACCGGGCTACCTCTCCCGTCATACCGTTGACCACCACTTCCCGCCCGGCTGTCAGGGAAGCTATTAAGTCTATATAAGTTCGATAGCCTACTATAACCTCCGCCTCGGCCAGGGCCTGCCGCGCCCGGGCTGTCATTTCCGCCTCCGCGCCCGGTCCCAGGCCCACCACGGTTATAGCGCCAGGGCCAGGGCTACGGTCACCCCCTGATAACTCCTTTTGGGCCATAGTAATTCCCCCTCTCCCGCGGCCAGCATGGCCGCCGGTTCGCAAACGCCAGGAATACCGATAAAGCTAGCGACCCTGGGTGAACGTTGTAAATGAGGGTGGCGTTCCAGGCAGGCTGCCAGTTCCGCCGGGGTAAAGGTCAGGAGCGGCAGGCCCAGGCGGCTGGCCGCCCCCCGCAGCCCCGGCTCCTGACCCTTGAAATCGATGCTGGCCAGGTTGGACAGACTCTGGCGGCTGAGGCCGGCTTCCCGCAGGGCCAGTCCCAGGGCAGCAAGGATGGTAGCGCAGGCTACGCCGCGGCGGCAGCCAATACCGGCACTGATTACCCGCGGCCGCCAGAAAACCCACCGGCGGCCCGGCAGGTACAGGCGCCGCCAGGTAACTGCAATCCCCGCTTCACCCTCT
>JASUSX010000129.1 GCA_030445875.1 Clostridia bacterium | reverse complement strand
CGGTACCCGGGCCTTATCAGGGGGATTTTTATAGGTGCCGGCAGCTATAACCAGGACCTCTCCCCACGGGCTATGCTCCTGGAAGTCGGCACCCATACCAATACCCTGGCCGAGGCGGAAAGGGGGGTAACCCTTTTTGCCGACGTCGTGCCACCGGTCTTGGGTGTGGTAGCCCAGCCCACGGCGGCCCGCACCCCCAGCCAGGCGGCCGACTGGAAGGGCGTCCTCTTTGTCCTGCTGGCCTTTGTTGTGGGTGGCGGCGCCTTCCTCCTGGTTTCCGCCGGCAGCTGGGAAAAGGCCGTAGCCAGGTTAAAGCAATTCACCTCCATAGAATGGGTCAACCTGCTGGGGTGGCACTGGCCACGCAAACCCCTGGTGGTCAGGGTAAAGAAACAGGAGACCAGGGAAAGGCAGAAGGCCGAGGCTAACGATCAGCGGGCCGATTGGCAAAAGGATTAAGGATGATTATCGTCTATCACTGCTTCGGTGGCTCCCATTCTTCGGTTACAGCGGCTGCCATTCACCTGGGTTTACTATCTCCCTACCGGTTACCTACGGCAGAGGAACTCCTGGCCCTGCCGTATTTTGATGGCCGCAGTAAAGGTGAAGAGGGTGAACTTAAATATATGGGTACTGATATTTATGGCAACAGGGTTTACGCTGCCGGCAAAAAAAACCTGGGTCACAGGTTTGAAGCCCTTCTCTACGACCTGGCCACCATCCTGGGCCTGCCGCGGCAGGAAATACTCCTCTTCAACACCTCACCCATGGTTAACCTGCTCATGCGCCTGGGCGGTTTTACCTCCCGCCGTCTGGGGCTGACCGGACCGGGCCGGCCGGTGGTAATTTACGGCACCCGGCGAGCATTTTTTCACCTGGTGCAGTTTGTGAACATTAACAGGCCTCTATGGGAACGCCTTGCCGGGCACCGGCCTGCAACCTGTGGTTAAAAAATGATCATTATTTACGCCTGTTTTAGCGGTACCCATGCAGCCGTAATCGCCGCCGCGCTGCATCTGGCTCTCCTCACCCCGGATTCCACCCCCTCCTGGCAGGAACTCAAAGGGTTACCGTATTTCGACGCACCGGAGGGCCAGGGTGGCCTGCGCTATATGGGCCCCACGCCGGCGGGTCAGGCTATATACACCGCTGCTGTAGGCCACGACGGCAAGGCTGCCCGGCGGGCGATCATGACCTTCCTGGCCGCCCTGGGCCGGGATCAAGGCGAAGTGCTGTGGATCGATGTTAGCCGCCGGGTTTCTTATCTATGGCGGGTGGGAGCCTTCTGCCGGCGTTACGCCGGCCTAACCTTTTTAGGGCATCTGCTGTTACGGTGGAGCCTGAAACGCGATTACCCCACCCTGTTGTCCCTGGTCCAATCAACAATCAAGAAGGCTGGCGGTGTTAAAGCCAATAATCGGCTAGCTTCTCCCATTATCCAGCTCTGGCCCTAAGTAAAAACTTGACGGCCAGGGTAAAATATTGGATAATTAAGGCGAAAACTAAGATGGTAGGCCAAATAATTGACTGGGGATGGGTCTTTCTTGCCAGATCAGGGGGCGGACATAGCAGCTGTCCGACCGGATAGTATCGCTGCCGAGTTAGACATTCAGCCGGGGGATATACTGGTATCCATTAATGGGAAACCAGTACCCGATATAATCGTCTATCGCTACCTCTGCGCCGAGGAAAACCTGGAGGTAGAGATCAGGAAACCCGGCGGCGACCGCTGGCTCCTGGAGATTGAAAAGGATTACGACCAGGATTTAGGCCTGGAATTTGCCGCTCCCACCTTTGATGGCCTGCGCCATTGCAGGAACAAATGCCTTTTCTGTTTTGTTGATCAGATGCCCCCCGGTCTCCGGCCCGGCCTCTATATCAAAGATGACGACTATCGCTACTCCTTTCTTCATGGCAATTTTATTACCCTGACCAACTTGAAACCCCGCGATTGGGAATACATTTTACACTGGCACCTGAGCCCCCTTTATATATCCGTCCATACCACCAACCCGGAATTACGGCGAAAAATGTTAGGTAATCCCCGGGGCGAAGATGTTATTGCCCAACTCAGGAAACTGGCCGCTGCCGGCATCCAGATCCATACCCAGATCGTCCTTTGCCCGGGACTCAATGATGGCCTGGAGTTGGAACGCACTATAAAAGACCTGGGTAGCTTTTACCCTGCCGTCCAATCTATTGCTATCGTGCCGGTAGGTTTGACCTCCCGGAGGGAAAAACTCTTTCCTTTACGGCGGGTGACAGCGGAGGAAGCAGCCAGGGTGGGAGAGCGGATTTCCACCTGGCAGGAAAAGTTTCGCCGCTCCTTTGACCGGGGCCTGGTCTACGGTGCTGATGAACTCTACCTGCTGGCTGGACTTCCGCTACCGCCGGCCCCTTACTATGACGATTTTCCCCAAACAGAAAACGGCGTGGGTCTGACACGCCTTTTCCTGGATGCCTTTACCACGGCCCTGGCCAGTATATCCCGGCCAGATGTACGTCAGCGCCGGGTAGTAGTGGCCACCGGTGCCCTGGCCGCCCCCGTAATGGCCGAGCTGGTAGGCGCAGCCGTTACCAGGGCCGCCAACCTGGAAGCCAGGGTTGCCTCCCTGGCCAACCACTTTTTTGGCCCGCAGGTAACGGTAGCTGGCCTGCTCACCGGCCAGGACCTGTTAAAGGGATTGAAAGAATATGTCCCCTGGTTGAGGGCCAGGGGCGGGTCGGTCCTTATCCCCGGCGTCATGTTGAAAAGGGATGAGCCAGTTTTCCTGGATGGACTGACGCCGGCCAGGCTGGCTGCTGAACTGGGGGTTGAAGTCCAGGTAGTTCCCGCTACCGGCGAAGGGCTGGTAGCAGGGCTGTTGAGTCCCCCAAATAGGGCTGGAAAACCAGCCGGTGGAGGTTTCCCGTTTGCCTAAACCAGTAGTTGCCATTGTCGGCCGGCCCAATGTCGGCAAATCGACCCTTTTTAACCGTATTACCGGCACCCGGGTAGCCATTGTGGAAGACACCCCGGGTGTAACCAGGGACCGCCTTTATCGCGAGGCCGAATGGTGCGGCCGCCAATTTACCCTGGTAGATACGGGTGGCATTGCCGCCTGGACGGATGACCCCCTGGTCGCCAGGGTCAAAGAGCAGGCTGGACAAGCCCTGCGGGAAGCTGACGTAATCCTTTTTGTCGTAGACGCCCGCGCCGGGCTGACCGCCGATGACGAAGAGGTAGCGTCCTTGCTGCGCCGTTCCGGCCGACCGGTTATTCTTGTGGCCAATAAAGTGGAGGACTTCAGCGATCCCTCCCTGCACCACGAGTTTTTTCGCCTGGGACTGGGGGAGCCCTTTCCCATCTCTGCCATCCACGGCTTGAATGTCGGCGATCTCCTGGACCGGGTCGTGGAGCACCTGCCGGAAGCAGCGGATGCAGAAGATAAGTCCGCCCTGAAGGTAGCCGTCGTCGGCCGGCCCAATGTGGGTAAATCCTCCCTGGTCAATCGCCTGCTGGGGGAAGAACGGGTCATTGTCAGCGACCTGCCGGGTACCACCAGGGATGCTATTGATACCTTCTTCCGCCGGGGGGAGAAGGAATACGTGCTCATAGATACCGCCGGGATGCGGCGTAAGAGCCGCGTGGACGCCCCGACGGAACGTTACAGTGTTATCCGCGCCCTTAAGGCGGTGGAACGGGCCGATGTGGTCCTGGTGGTCCTGGATGGTACCGAAGGCGTAACGGAGCAGGATAAAAAGATTGCCGGGTATGGTCATGAACAGGGCAAGGCGTCTATAATAGTAGTAAACAAATGGGATCTGGTGCCCAGGGATGAGAAAACAATGGCCCGTTATGAGGAGACGATCCGCCAGGAATTGAGTTTTATGGCCTACGCGCCGGTTCTCTTCCTTTCGGCCTTGACCGGGCACCGTATCAGACGGCTTTTACCTGTCCTGGACGCGGTGGGAGCCGCGGCCAGTCGCCGCGTTGCTACAGGGGTGTTAAATTCAGTAGTGCGGGAAGCGGTGGTTCTGACACCACCGCCAGCAGTAAAAGGCCAGGCAGTTAAAATCCTTTACGCCACCCAGGTAAAGGTAAAACCGCCCACCTTTGTCTTCTTCTGCAACCGGCCCGAGGGCGTCCATTTCTCTTACCAGCGCTATCTGGAAAACCAGCTACGCCAGGCTTTTGGCTTTGAAGGCACCCCTTTACGTTTGCTTTTCCGGTACCGTAAGGCTGATTGACTCCATTTACCGGCCAGGCAAGGGCGGGCCGGGTTGTGTATCCTAATTCCATATAATGGAGGGGAAAACATGTGGTTCATTGCCCTGGTACTGGCTTACCTGATCGGTTCCTTACCCACAGCTTACCTGGTCGGGCGTTACGTCTACGGTTTTGATATCCGGCGGCGGGGCAGCGGCAATGTGGGCGCTACCAATGCCCTGCGCACCATGGGTACAGTACCGGGCCTGCTCGTACTGGCAGTCGATGCCCTGAAAGGGATGCTGGCCGTCTGGCTGGGTCAGGCCATGGGCGGCCCCTGGCTGGCAGCCCTGACGGCGATGCTGGCCATAGTCGGCCACAACTGGTCAATTTTCCTGGAATTTCAGGGCGGCCGGGGGGTGGCTACAGCCGCCGGGGCGGTGCTGGCCATGGCGCCACCGGTTATCCTATGGGCGCTATTACTCTGGGTTATTATCGTCCTTCTTTCCCGCTACGTTTCCCTGGGGTCCATTGTCGCTGTCGGCCTGGCCCCTTTCATCATGCTATACTTCCACCGGCCCTGGCCCTATATCCTGTTCACCTTTGCCGGAGCCGCCCTGATCATTTATCGTCACCGGCCCAACATTAAACGCCTTCTATCCGGTACCGAACACAAATTGGGGGAGCGGAGTTAATTGTCCGGGACTATCGCTGTTATCGGCGCCGGCAGCTGGGGGACGGCCCTGGCTGTCCTACTGGCCCGTAAGGGTTGCCGGGTTAACCTCTGGGCCCGGCGGCAGGAGACAGTAGCCACCTTGCTGGAAACCAGGGAGAATAAACCCTATTTGCCAGGAGTCCAGTTGCCGCCCGGCGTCAGGCCCACGACCGACCTGGAACTGGCCACCAGGGAAACTGACCTGATAGTTTTAAGTGTCCCTTCCCATGCTGTGCGGTTAACGGCGCGGCAACTAAAGCCCCTGTTGCCCCCGGATACAGTGATCGTAAATACAGCCAAGGGGCTGGAACTGGACACCAGAAAGCGCCTCTCCGAGGTCCTGGCGGAGGAAGGCCTGGCCAAAGTGGCCGTGCTTTCCGGCCCCAGCCACGCCGAAGAAGTAGGCCGCGGCCTGCCCACTACCGTGGTAGTCGCCGCTACCGGCAGGGAAACGGCCGAATATGTCCAGGATATTTTTATGGACCCCACCTTCCGGGTCTATACTAACCCCGATGTGATTGGGGTGGAATTTGGCGGAGCCCTGAAGAATATCATTGCCCTGGCTACAGGGATGGCCGATGGCCTGGGACTGGGCGATAACGCCCGGGCGGCCCTGATGACCAGGGGCATGGCGGAGATTGCCCGCCTGGGGGTAGCCCTGGGGGGCAAAGCTATGACCTTCGCCGGTTTGAGCGGCATCGGCGACCTGATTGTCACCTGCACCAGCATGTACAGCCGTAACCGGCGCGCTGGTATCCAGCTGGGGCAGGGCAAGCCCCTGGCCGAGGTCCTGGCCAGCATGGGTATGGTCGTCGAAGGCGTGCGCACTACCGCCGCGGCCCGAGATCTCTCCCGCCACCACCAGATTCGTATGCCTATTACCACAGAGATCTACCAGGTTCTTTACGCGGGCAAACCCGTCCAGGATTGCGTAGCCGCCCTGATGGAACGCCCCCGCACCCACGAAGTCGAAACCGGCCTCTGGTAGACCCCTCCATAGCCCCTCCAACTTCTCTTCATCCCCGGTTCTTTTCTTGTCCCTTAGCGCATAGATCTGTAAAAGGTCGGCCGCCAAAAAAGATTTCAGGTCATATTCTGGCTGCAGGGTCATATAGATGTATTGTTAAAACATGCCAGTCGGACTGAACGGTAAATATCAGGCCTGGGGAGGGAGAATACGGGGTGGAAAAGCGGGATATTTTCCGGGACATAGCCGAACGTACCGGTGGTGATATTTATCTCGGC
>JASUSX010000128.1 GCA_030445875.1 Clostridia bacterium | reverse complement strand
ATTGTTTTAGTTGATGATAAAAGGCTTACGGATATAGACCCCTTTGTGTTCGCTAAAGAACTTTTAGCCCTGGCAGGTATTGATAAGAAAAGGGCGAAATAATGATGTTACGTTCGCCATGAAAAGCGGTCTTTTCTGAAGCCATACAGGAGGGTCTTGTTTTGCGCGTTCTCATTGTTGATGATGCCCTATTTATGCGTAAAGTGCTGCGGAGCATCCTGGAAGATCAGGGACATGAGGTCGTCGGCGAGGCCGGCAGCAGCAAGGAGGCAGTGGCGCAGTACCCCCTGCTCAAACCAGATGTCGTCACCCTGGATTTTACTCTACCCGACCTGGACGGGTTGAAAACCCTGCGGCTGCTGCGGGGCTACGACCCCGGGGTGAAGGCCATCATGATCACCGCCATGAGCCAGGGGTGGATGGTCAAGGAAGCCCGGTCCCTCGGGGCGGTGGACTTTATCGTCAAACCCTTCGACCCGGAACGGGTCCGCCTGGCCCTGGTGAGAGCGCAGGGCGATGGGCAGTGATAAGCCAGTTTTGACATTAAATGGCATGGGTGTTAAAATAGCCTTAAGGAAAGGGGGCATTAAGTAATGTCTGTTAGCAGAGAGCTAATTGACACTTTAGTACGTTTACAGCCAGCTCAAGAACCCGAAGTTGGAACTGTTTTGCAAGAGCTGAATTTAATTTGAGTTTAATGTTAGAATAGCCGCCCCCGCCATAATCTATGGTGGGGGTGTTTTTATTTATGGAAGCTATTATCCATCAGGAAGCTGACTGGATCCTTACCCAGCAACTGCCCAGCGGGGCGGTGGTAACCGCCTATCCCGGCCAGCCCAAAATTGTCCCTTATTTCGCCCACCTGGCCCTCTACGGCCTGGCGGCCTGGGGCTTAAATCCGCAACGGATACGGGCCTATCTGGACTGGTACCTGGGCCACCTGGAAAAGCCGGATCGTTACGGTATAACCGGTACCGTATACGACTATTATTTGGAGCAGAGGGGGGATGGGGAAGGTGAAAGAACGATGCTCCAGTCCGGGGCGGAGATTCCGGCCTACACCTATGATTCTTCCGATTCCTATGCCGCCACCTTCCTCACCGTGGTGCGGCGCTATTATGAAGCCAGCGGTGACAGGGGCTGGCTGGAGCACCACCTGCCGGAGCTGGAGCTGGTAGCCGGGGCCATGCTGGCTACCCTGCAGCGTGACAACCTCACTCTGGCCCGGCCGGACTGGAAAGTTAAATACCTGATGGACAACTGCGAGGTCTACCGGGGCTTAAAGGACTACGCCTGGCTGCTGGCGCAGGCTAAGGGGTACACCGGGGAGGCGGACAGGTACGATGTCCTGGCCGGGAGGGTCAAAAGCGCCCTGGAGGCCAAGATGCGGGTCGACGGCGGTTACTGTCCGGCCATCTACCGGGCCGGCCTGCGCCGGCGGCCCAACTGGAAGAAGTGGTACCCCGACGCCCTGGCCCAGCTATTTCCCTTGATCACCGGCGTTTTGTCCCCGGAGGAAAAGACGGCCCGACGAATCTATGGTAATTTCCTGCGTAACTACCCGCGCTGGTACGAGCAGACGACGCCGGCTAATTTCCTCACCACGCTGGTGGTCTACGCTGCCACCCTCATGGAGGACCGCTGGCGGGTACGCCAGTATGTGACCGGCCTGCGGGAGAACATTATCGCCCGCGGCCACCCCTGGCCCTATCACGCCGCCGAGGCCGGCATCCTGCTGCTGGCCCTTACACACTATGAGAAAGCATAAATCCTGGCAGGGTTTTAAGGGAGAATAGAGAAATAATAACCTTAACTAAAATATATGGAGGCGATACCTATGCCCCTGCCAGCCTTTATTGAAGCCCTCTCCGGGCGGGACCCCGAATTTTACCGGGCCGTCAAAGCCGTGGCGGAAACGGCCATGGCCCCCGGCGCCCTGGACGCCAAAACCAAAACCCTCATCACCCTGGCCCTGGACGCCGCCCACGGCGCCAGCGAGGGCGTAGCCGTCCTGGCCCGGCAGGCCCGGGATCTCGGCGCCAGCGAGGAGGAGATCCGGGAAGCCCTGCGCCTGGCCTACTTTGTCGCCGGCAACGGTGTCCTGGCCGCCGGCGGGGCCGCTTACAGGTAAAAGGGCGGGGGGCCGGTTAAAGGACCAGTCTATCCGGATCCCTTTGAGGTTATAACAAAGGCCGAAAAAGGTGCCGGTGAGCATGGCGCCGGTGAAAGAAAGCCCCGGGATTTAGACCCCCCGGGGCTTAACTTAATCATACACCTTCCGGCCCTCCCAGTTTTTGGGCATACCGGCGCTGGAGAGTGGCAATCTTTGAACGGGATTTGCAAGTAACGGGATTTGCAGGCGTTGTCGCTGAAGAATGGGTCTTTTAACCCTTGTTTAATGGCAATAAGCGCATTGCACTACTAATTGCTAAGAAGGAGATGACCTATGTTTTCCTTGAAACAGAAGGCTCTGATCTTTATGCCGCTGGTGCTTTCAATAACCACATATATATGTTATAAGCAGCTGGTTATACTTTTCGGCCCCAAAATCGGTTATCTCAGCGGTTTCCTATTCTACTGGATTTGTTGGGGCTTATTGTTTTCTTTATGGATTTTAGGACGCCAGGGGTTCCAGGAGTTATTCCGGGATACACCTCTCCGCTTCGGGCAGCCGGCATGGTTAGGCCTAATCCTTTTGGTAATACTTCTCTTCTTGAAAGAAATCGAGGAGGCCAAAGCAAAGTACCGGGATGAGGTCCGGCAGAAGTACGACCCGAAATTGGTGGCGGAGTCCGAAGAGAAAACCTCGCGCTACACCGAGGCTGACTGGCGGGCCATTCATGACCAGGAGATGGGCATTTACCGGCGGCTGGCGGCCGCCATGGACGCGGGCAAGAGCCCGGCAGACCCTGAGGTGCAGGAAGTCATCGGGGAACGCTACCGGGAGATCAACGAGCGGTACTACACCTGCACACCCCAGATCTTTCAGGGCCTGGGGGAGATGTACGTGGCCGACAGCCGCTTCACTGAATTCTACGAACGGATGCGGCCGGGGATGGCGGCGTTCATGCGGCAGGCCACGGCCATCTACAGCGACAACCTGGAAAAGGGTGAGTAAACGTACCGGGCACCCGGGGGTATCCCACAGGTGCCCGGTACGTTTATATAGCTTCGGGCTCTTTTTACGCCTGATCAAAGATCAAGAAAAGCGTCCGGCGCCAATGTGGGCGTCCACTATTGCCGTACAGGAAGGAATTTCTGCCTCCGTTCTACGGGAAAAAACGGCCAGCCCTCCTGTCGGCCCTGATAACCAAATCCTCTGGGCGGAGAATAAGCCCGTTAAGGTCACTGTTGCACGGGTATTTTGGACTTGACAATGTAACAGTGTTATGTTACGCTAACCCTGGATGCAGGAGGCCGGGAGGTGATCGCAAACGAGTGAGGAGCTTATATCGAAAAAAGAGCTACTGGCCTCGACAGGGATCTCCTATGGCCAGCTTTATCGCTGGAAACGTAAGGGATTGATTCCAGAAGGATGGTTTATCCGCAAATCAACTTATACCGGCCAGGAGACTTTTTTCCCTAAAGAGAAGATCCTAGCGCGGATCGAAAAAATCAGGCATTTGAAAGAAGACATCTCCCTGGATGAACTGGCGGAGTTATTTTCCCCCCACCCGGTTCGGGCCACCTTTACCTCGACAGAGTTATTACAACGGAACATTGTTACACCAATGGTCCTGGATTTTTTTGTTCAGCAGCAAGGCGAAACGCCCCTCTGGACCTTCGCCCAGGCGCTTTACATGCATGTTCTTGACCAACTTTTTGCCGCGGGTGAAATCAGCCGCGAGGAGGGGGCGATGGTATTACAGCTATTGACTGAGCATTACCCGGCATTTTCTGAGCAAACCTGTGATCTCATATTTTTACGTAAAATGGGGGTCGCCACCTGCTGCCTGGTGCCCAGCGCGGTCCCTATCGCTTTTGAAAAAAGCGCCCGCCTTATTTTCCGGCTTAACCTTGCCCAATGTGTGGAAACCTTGAAAGCAAAGCTCATATAGGAGGATTGGTCAGATGCAGAAGCCAGATAGCCCTGATTTGCCGGGAGAGGATTTACGCATCAATGGCGCCGGCGCCATTAGTGACGGCCGCTATCGCCAGGTGAGTATCAATGGTGCCGGCGCTATCAGCGGCGGCAAATACCGCCGGGTCAATATCAACGGTGCCGGTGCCATCAGCGGCGATGTTGAATGTGAAAGCTTCACCTGCCACGGCAACGCCAGCATCAATGGCAGTTTGACCGCGCAGAGCTGCAAAATTTTCGGCGCAACGGATTTAACCGGCGTCTTGCAGGCAGAGAACCTGGATATTCGTGGCGAGGTCAAGATCAAGGGGCAATGCAATACCAGGCAGCTTAAAGTAGAAGGTGTTTTGACGATCAGCGAGCATTTGACAGCAGAAGAGGTAAAGCTGCGGGGGAGCCTGCAGGTGGATGGGGATTGTAACGCCGAATCCTTTACCGGTGAAGGGAGCTTCATCATCGGCCAGATGCTCAATGCCGAAAAGATCGAAGTCAGCCTCCACGGCGATTGCCAGGCCCGGGAGATCGGCGGCGGCAGCATCCGCGTGACCCGGCGCAAGCATATTCTGGAACCCATCGACAAGCTTTTCCATCTCCTTATCAACCATCCCCACGGGCTTACCGCCGAGGTCATCGAGGGCGATGAACTTTACCTGCAATCCACCCGGGCTAAGGTAGTGCGCGGTAAAAAGGTATACCTGGGAAGTGGGTGCGATATTGAGCTGGTCGAGTATAGTGAGAGCTGCGAACTGGCGGAGGACGCCAGGGTCAAGGAGCAAAAGCAGGGTTAAGCCGTGCCGCCTGGGGATGAGTGGGTAAGATCAGTGTTTTAATCGAGCTGCTCATAGTATACAAGCGGTATCGGCCAGTACGCATTTCCCGGTCGGTGAGGCTTATGTTACCATCGCTTCATCAATGGTATTCGTTTTGCCGAGTATTGGATTGCTGCTATTTCTTATGCTTACGGAGACCGATCGCCGCAAGGTGAAATAAGGGTTACCTGAGGGAGAATAATGTATGGGCGGTGGGTGAGGGAGGTAAAATATTTTCGCCGCCCTGGAAGGGATTTCTGCCTCCGCTCTAGAAAAGTACTACGAACGGAGGTAAAAGAATGAGCAAGACTATACGGTTGAGAGAGTCCGTGAGCGGCCTCACCCATCTGGCAGGTGCCTTGCTGTCCGGGGCCGGGCTGGTGGCGCTGCTTGCCGTTTCGCACGGGCAGGGCTTCTGGAGGGAGAGCGCCCTGGCGGTATTCGGGATCGCCCTGGTCCTTCTTTTCGGTGCCAGCGCGGCCTATCACCTGCTGCCGCTTTCGCCCGCCGGCACGCTGGCCCTGCGGCGTGCGGATCATATCATGATTTACGTCCTGATCGCCGGCACCTACACGCCGCTGTGCCTGATTCCTTTGTGGGGGCTGTGGGGTTGGAGCCTGCTGGGGGCCATCTGGGCGCTGGCCCTGGCCGGCATTATCATGGCCACCCTATGGCTGAATGCGCCGCGCTGGCTGTCTACAGCCCTCTATGTGATTATGGGGTGGCTGGTGGTCATCGCTGTGGTTCCCCTGCTACGCACGTTTTCCCTGGGAGGTCTGGCGTGGCTTTTGGTGGGAGGCCTGTTCTACACCGTAGGCGCTGTGATCTATGCCACGCGCCGGCCCGATCCTGCGCCGGGAGTGTTTGGCTTCCACGAGATCTGGCACTTTTTTGTCCTGGCGGGCGGTCTTAGCCACTTCTGGGCGGTTTTTCGATTTATCGCCCTCATACCTTGATGTGGCGGCCGGCCACCCGTACGACCTGGCCCGCCTGGCGGCCAACCTGACGATTACCGCCGCGGTTATCGGCATGGTGAATACACTCTGGCAGATGTTCAGAAAAGCCCGGCAGCGCTGGGTAAGATAAAAGATGTTGTCGTGGGCTCACCCTGGCCATCTATGCTGGTAGCAACGCCGTCTGTCTGCATGAGAGTGATGTACTGGGGGCTTGTGAAATGGACCCCTCCAGCAGCCACAGATAGAACCAGGAGTTCGTAAGATTAAGAACCACCTTTCCTTCGGGGCAAAATATGCTATTATTATAATTCAGACTAATGAACGAGGTGAATTTTTTTGGCCTCAATCCTGCGTCATAAGATAAACAAT